>JAITRV010000163.1 GCA_031288215.1 Spirochaetaceae bacterium
TCCCGGGAGAACATCACCGCGGGGATCGCCTGTTCCATCGTGGCCAACTACCTGAACCGGGTGGTGGGGAACCGCACCATCGGGGGGAAGATCTTCCTCCAGGGGGGGGTTGCCAAAAACGCGGCGGTTCCCCTGGCCTTCGCCATGATGCTGGACAAGGAGATCCTGGTCCCCCCCTCGCCGGAACTGATGGGCTGCTTCGGGGTGGCGCTCCTGGCGAAACGCAAAAACGCCGATGGCCTTCTGGGGGAGCAGACCGTGGATATCGACGACCTTATCGGCCGGGAGATCGGTTACGAACGGGTATTTACCTGCCATTCCTGCGATAACCGCTGTCCCATCCAGGTCCTCAACGTCAACGGCCACAAGTACATGTTCGGGGGGCGGTGTAACAAATACACCAATATGCGGAAGGCGGTCAAAGACGTGCCGGTCTTCGATTATGTGGAAAAACGCCAAAAACTACTTTTTGAAGAATACGCCGCCCCTGTGGCGCCGGTAGAAGGGAAACGTGAGGAGGGAGAAGTTACGGAACTGCCCGGAGCAAACGATAATTCCGCCGCTCCTTCGCCGCTTCCTCCTAACCCCTCCCTAACTCCTCCCTCTTACAAGCGAAGCTTTTTGGTCGGCATTCCCCGGGCCTTTTCGGTCCACACCCTCTATCCCCTCTACTCCTGGTTCTTCCACGAACTGGGGATCCGGACATTCCTCTCCACCGAGGTGGCCCATGGCGGGGTTGCCCGGGCGGAGTCAACCTACTGTTTCCCCGCGGAAATCGCCCACGGCGCGGTCCAGGACTGTTTGGACAAGGGGGCGGACTACGTGTTCCTCCCCCATTTCAGGGATATGCCCAGCTACGAGGAAGAGGTCCACGCCAACTTCTGCCCCATCACCCAGAGCCTTCCCTACTATATCGAGAAGGCCTTCCCCGATGTGGACAAGAGCCGTTTCCTCCCCCTGGTGGTGAGCTTCAAGTTCGGGGAGGCCAAGGCCCTGGAACTCTTTACCGAGATGACCCGGCTGCTGGGCATCGACGAGGCGGAGACCCGCTCGGCCTTTACCACGGCCCTCTCCAAGCAGGAGGCCTATTTCGCCGCGGTGAAGCGGCTGGGGCTGGAGGCCCTGGAGGACGCCCGTAAGGCGGACCGGCCGGTGATCGCCGTCCTGGGCCGGCCCTACAACGCCTTCACCCCGGAGGCCAACATGGGGATCCCCCGGAAATTCACCACCCGGGGCTATTCCATCGTGCCCTTCGACATCCTCCCCTTTGAGGAGCAGAAGATCTTCCCCAATATGTACTGGTACTACGGCCAGCAGGACGTAAAATCGGCGGATCTTCTCAAAAACGAGGAAAACATCTACGTAACCTATATCACCAACTTCTCCTGCGCCCCGGACTCCTTCATCCTCCACTACCTCAAGTGGGTGATGGGGCAGAAGCCCTTCCTCGTGCTGGAACTGGACTCCCATTCGGCGGACGCCGGGGTGGATACCCGGGTGGAAGCCTTCCTGGACATCATCGACGGCTACCGGTCCAAAAAGACCGAGCTTGAGGGGGAGCGCTACGACAACGGCTGGCGTTTCGTCTACGATTCCGCCGCCGCTGCCGGGGAGGATCTCAGGATAGAAAACGACAAGACCGGGGAAAAGGTGCCTGTCCGGGGAAATAAACGGGTCAAGGTGCTCCTCTCCAACATGGGGGCGATCTCCACCGAATACATCGGCGCCGCGGTCCGGGGGCTGGGGATCAGCGCCGAAGCCCTGCCGGTGGCCACCGCGAAGACCGTCCAGATAGCCCGCGCCCATGCCTCGGGGAAGGAATGCGTCCCCAGCCACCTGGTGCTGGGGAGCGCCCTCCAGTTCTTTAACAGCGAAAAGTACCGCAAGGACGAACTCTACCTCCTCTTTGTGCCTATCACCACCGGGCCCTGCCGGACCGGTCAATACTACGTGTTCTACGAGAACCTCTTCAAGGACCTGCGGCTTGAGAACGTGGTGATCTTCATCCTCTCCGCGGACAATTCCTACACCGAGCTGGGGCCCTCCTTCGCCAAGGATATGTGGCGGGGCTTTGTCCTCTCGGACTACCTCAAAGATATTCAGACCTCCCTCAAGGCGTTGGCGGAAGACCCGGTACAGGCCGTGGCGGACTACGAGAAGTCCTGGCGGAGGATTATGGACGCGGTGGAACGGCGGCCCAAAGAGATATGGAAGGAACTGCAACAGGTCGCGGAGGATGTCAAGCGGATCCCCCTCAAGCGGCGGCTTGCCGACTGTCCCAAGGTCCTCATCGTGGGGGAGATCTACGTGCGCCGGGACGATTTTGCCGTGGGGGAACTCACGGACCTGATGAGCGAACGGGGAATCGTGGTCAAGGTGGCGGGGATCTCCGAGTGGATCCACTACCTGGACTTTGTCCGGGAATACGCCCTGAAAAAGCTCATCAAGCTGCGGAAACCGGGGAGGCGGCTCTTTTCCAAACCCTGGCGGGACCTCAAAAAACTTGAAGTCGAGGAGTGGTGGAAACATTCGATAGAGAAGAAGGTCCTCTCCATCCTGGAACCCACGGATCTCATTCCCCAAACCCCCCACGACATGCACGAGATTATGGAGAACACACAGAAACACTTTGTCAACCTGGAGCTCAACTCGGAGATCGCCGTATCCAGCGGGGTCGCTGCCACCGCTATGGAGCGGGGTTATTCCGGGATCGTGAACATTTCCCCCTTTGCCTGTCTCATCGGCCGGGTCATCGAGGGGCTTTTCACCCCCTGGGCCCGGGAGCGGAACTATCCGGCCTTGTCGGTAGAGGTGGACGGGAATCTTCTTCCCCCCAATATCGTGAACAAACTCAACATTTTTATGGTTAATGTCCTTCGGTTTAAGGGAAATACGGATCTTTCCGGGCTCATCGATCAGGTGGGCAGCCATAATCCCCGGTTCGGCGAAGTAACTTCGGAGAACCGGACCGCCACCGCCGGCCTTTCAGAGGAACGCCGGGACGGCGGAGAGCGGGAACCGGAGGCGGTGGCTGCCGGAGTGGGGGAGCCCTGCGCGGGGTGTGACGGCTGTAATTAATCACTATGAAGATCAAATCAAATCTGAAGTGGGCCCTGGTCCTGTCCGGAGGGGGGGCTAAGGGGTTTGCCCATATTGGTATTCTAAACGCCTTTTCCGCCCTGGGTTTTCCCCCGCCCGATTTGGTGGTGGGGACTTCCATGGGGGCCATTGTGGGCGGGCTTTATGCCTGCGGGATGGAAAGCGCGGAACTTACCCGGGTTGCCCTGGATGAATTTAACCTGAGAAAATACCTGGACGGGTTTGCCTATAAACTCGACGGCCCCCTGGGAACGGTCGTCCAAACCGGCCAAATCCTGGGGAACCTCGCCACCCGGCCCGGGATGGATTCGGGACAGCGGATTCTGGAACTCCTGGAAACCCTCTCCGGGGGAAAAACCTTTGAGGAAACCCGGATCCCCTTCCGCTG
>JAITRV010000236.1 GCA_031288215.1 Spirochaetaceae bacterium
ATTTACCTTCCGTCTTGTCCTTTAGAAACATACGGATGAAACCGGCTTCAATGCCGGTCGGCTTCTCGTATGAGACCGTGTAGAGTCTGCCGTCATAGCTGACCCGCCCGTTTTTGAGATCCGTGTATACCAAATAAAAGTTATTGTCTTCTTTGCTTGGGTCTTGAGCGAACCACAGGAGATTATCATTATCTTTTTGAAAGGCGATGCCTAATTTGATGACGCCGTTATTTTCATCAATTGCATAGTCAAGCACGACCCCCGGGGTTGATGATAAAATTTGTTTTACATCCTTCGCCGCGCCGGCAGGTGAATCGCCGCCTGCATTCTCATCATCCCTGGTATCAGCATCGTTGTATATCAATACGATATCTCGTGAAATATAGTATTGATATGCTTTGAAGCGGTCAGGATTATAAGAAAGATTATATTTAAGGATTGTTTCCTCGGACAGCGGTTCTACTGACCAACAACCGGCAAGAGCCAAAACCTGCAGCACGGCGAATACGATCGCAGCGGGGCACGCGAATCTTTTTCCGAATGATTTCTCTGCCATGTTTGCTCCTTATCCTGCTGTTAAAGACCAACGCCTTTCCGCCGGTGAATACTCCGCAAAATCCGATGAACAAGTAAGATGAGCATATACCCATATAAGGCCCCTTGTCAAGGTTACGTTAAAATGGGCCCATTTCGGGGGGGGTAAGACCCGGGGGCGCTGCCCCCGCGCCCCCGCCGGGGGACCGGAGGCCCCCCGGACCCCCCTTCTCATGGGCCTGCATGAAGGCCTCCAGATCCGCGAGGGTGGAGAAGGCCCCCTGAAAAAAAGAGGGGCCCCCGCCGCCGTGTCCCCCCCGGCTTTCCATGGCTTCCCTGAAAAGGGCGGGGAGCTTCACCTCCCCGTCGGAGCAGAAGGCGGCGAATTTGAGCGCCTCCCGGGAGCCGAGGAGGACAACGGCGGCGGTGAGGCGCTGGGCGGCCCTGCCGACGGCGAGGACCTCGTTCATCCCGCCGGGGAGCATCGCGGCAAGAACGCGGCCCCGGCCGGGCAGCGCCTCCCCCTCCCCGGCCCGCTCCAATCCCCATTGGCGGAGCAGGGACGCCGCTTTGGAGGACGCGGCCTCCTCTTCCAGGGCCTTGAGGCGCTTTTCAAGCTGATTCGTCCGTTCCAGCAGGGCCAGAACCCCCTGACCGGTCTCCGCCGCCGGCACCTTGAGGGCCCGGGACGCGATCTCGGCGTTCTGCCGGAGGAGGCGGCTCTCCCGGAATACCCGGCGGCCCGCGATAAAGCCGATCCGGGTCTTGCCCTTGTACTTTTCCGCTCCCAGGACCCGGAGCATCCCGATGGGGCCCGTGGAATTGAGGTGGGTCCCGCAGCAGGGGGAAAAGTCGTGCCCCCGGATCTCCACCACCCGGATCACCGCTTCCACCGGGGGAGGCGTCTTGCGGAGGGGGAAGTCCTCCAAACGCTCCGGGGGACAGCGGTGGATCACCACCGGGACATCCGCCTCCACCGCGTCCTGAACCGCCTCTTCCGCGGCCAGGAGGGCCTCCCCGGAAATAGCCGGGGCATCCACGTCAATGGTGCAGACCGCTTCCCCCAGGTGCATGGAAACCGTGGGAAAGCCCGTCATCCGCAGGATGGTCCCCGAAAGCAGGTGCTGGGCCGTGTGGTGTACCGTAAAATCCCGGCGGCGAAGCGCGTCCAGGCGGAGCTCCCCCGGCCCCGGCTTGAGGGCTGCCCCCGCCGCCGAGGGGAGAAAGTGGAGAATCTCCTCCCCCTCCTCCTGAACATCCAGGAGGCTCACGCCGTTAATCGTTCCCCGGTCGGCGATCTGGCCGCCTCCCTCGGGGTAGAAGATGGTCTTGTCCAGGATCAGGGCGATCCGGTCTCCCTGGGGCCGGACCTCCAGGATCGCCGCCCGCACCGCCTCGCTCCCCGTGTAATCGTAGTAGGCTCTTTCGGTTTTCATACCCCCAGTTTACCCATATGGGCGTCCTTGGTAAAGCGCATGGGCCGGGACAACAGGATAAACGCATAGAAATTGTTACCCGTATCGTGGGCGCATTTCCGGCGCGTTCGAACCAAGGGTTCGCAACCAAGGGTTCGCGCGCCGGAAACCGGGCTATCCGCTTCAATTCCTCGACGTTCCCTGCGGGAACGTCTGCGGGATTTCCGCTTCTATCCCTTGCGCGTTCCCCGCGGCGGCTTTTTCTGCCAATGTGCTCACCGCAAACAGGCACAAGGATTCTCTGCGTTTATCCTGCGGTCCGCCGCCGAATACGTCAAGCAGTTGAAGAATGTGGGGAAATCGGTACTTTCATGTACTTTTTTTTCCTTACCTTCTTTAATCTTCCTGAACTTTTTCGACGGTGCGGTTAAAAAATAGTATATTCGAGCTGTATAAACCCGCGAGGATTTCCCGCGCCTTCGGAGCTTGGAAAATCCTCCGGCCGATCCGGCGTAACCGGGAGGAGGTCTTCCATGACGATACGGCAAATACTCTTCTTTGGGTTTTGGATGTCCGTCATCATGGCCATGTGTATGGCCTTTATGATGACCGCCATTAATGTAGGATTTAACAGCCATTTCCTGAAAGCCTGGGTAAGCGGCTGGGGCATCGGCTTCCTGGTCTCCCTTCCCCTGTCTTTCCTGGTGCCGCCGCTCCTGCAAAAAATCATGCATAAATACGGCGTTTAAGGGCCCGTTAGCCCGCATCGTTCCAGGCGCGTAACTCCGCCCGGAATACCGCCTGCCCCCCTTCCCGCCGCCCCTCAACAGCGGCGGCCGGAGGCCGTTTCATTGCGGCAGGCTGAGCGAATCCGAGCGGCTGGTCTGACGCCGCAGGCTGGTCTAAGCCCGAATCGAAGCCCACCGGCAGGTCTGACGCCGGTTCGGCATCCTCCAGCGGTCCGGTCCACAGCTCGGTGAGTTCCCCCAGCTTAATCTCGCTGAGATAGTTGATGTCCAGCCGCATCCGGTCCGCCGGTTCCAGGATTTCCGGGCCCGTCAGGTCCTGGATCCACTGGATATACCGGGCGTTGTTGACGTGGCCGTTGGAATCGATATCCGAATACAGGGCCCGCCGCTCGGCGGCTTTGACGAGGCCCTCCCGGCTCTTCAGGGCGCCCGCCCCGCCGGGCAGCGCGTCCCGGCCCTCGTTCAGGGGCAGACTGCTCATCACCGCCTGGGGCCGCAGGGGCCGCCGCTTTTCCACATCCAGGATCAGCCAGTTGCTCCGGCCCCGAACCACGACCTTGTCCGCGGCGTCCCGGATATCGTAATCCCGGACCGCAAAGAGCCGGTCCCAGCCCCGGGGCCAGGACCGCACCGTAATGGTCTCCCCCCAGCACGGCCGGCGTTCCAAAACCACCGAAATCCGGGAGAGAATCCAGCCCTGCCCGGTCCGGGCCATAGCCTCCCGGCCAACCCCCAGGTTCTCGGCGTGGCAGATAGCCACCTCCTGGAAATAATTAAACGTAGACGCCAGGGTCAGCCGGTCCGACCGGTCTATGTCCCCAAAGCGCAGGGCAAGGGTTTCCTGCCATATATCCATATTTTTCACTCCACCCCTATCCTGCCCTAAAAAGAGCTTTTTGAAAAGCCCGCTCCCGGGCCTCCGGTTACCGCCTGGTGGATACAGGTTAAAATCGTATCTTTCTTTTCATTCCACAAATGCATGGGGCCGCCGGAACAATTCCGGTAATCTTTACAGTCTTTGCATAGCCCCGTTTTTGTCCATCTTCGATCCCGCATGATTTCAAACCGCTTGTTCCAAACATCCAAAAACGAATCGCGGTATATGTTTCCCTGAACAAAACTCCTGTTGATATTGGGACAGGCGCAGATAGATCCGTCAATCAAAACCGAAGCGATATTTATTCCGGCGCGGCAAAAAAAATACTCGTCCCGGACTTTTTTCTCGTATGCTCCAACCCAGGATTCACAGCTAAACGTAACAAGGATAGTGTTGCGGCTCCGGGAATTAACGATAAAATCCAAAAGATACTTTAATTGTTCGGGACTCAAACGCAGCGCGTCGTTCCGCGCCGCCCTCCCGATTGGCGCAATGGTAAACAGCCGCCACGCCCTGACATGATGCGCAATCAAAAATTCTTTTATTTCTTCAAGCTCATACACATTCTTTTGATTCACGCAGGTTATAACATCATAGGTCAGGTGTTTTGTGGAAGTGATTAACGCTAAGGCGTTGACGGCCCGCTGAAAACTTTGCCCGTTTCCTCTCAGCCAGTTATGGGTTGCCTCCAATCCGTCAAGGCTCAAGGAGAGGGAACTCATGCCTGCCCCAAGCAGTCTGCCGTGCATATCGGGAGTATAGTCATAGCCGTTGGTTACTATCCCCCAGAGAAACCCATGCTGCCGCAGCCTTCTGCCGCACTCCGGTAAATCCTTGCGCATCAAAGGTTCGCCTCCGGTTATGGCCACGGTTATGCTGTTGGGTTTATACGCTTCTTTTAGCGGGAGAATGGCTTCCAGAAAATCATCGAAGGGCAAATCTTCCATTTTGTTCACGGTTGAAGAACAATCGGGGGAACAATCGGAGCCGCAATGCAGGCACTTCATGTTACACCGCCGGGTACATTCCCAAAAGAGATACGACAGTTGATGAAGGCGCGTTTCATTTTTTCTGAATTGGTTGAAAATGAATGGGGAAAATTTATTCG
>JAITRV010000237.1 GCA_031288215.1 Spirochaetaceae bacterium
GTTCCCGATATAGGTGATAAGCTGCCGGGTAAGGTAATCTTTGCACTCCCCGTCCCCGGAAGGGGCCCCTGCGCCACCCGCGCGGAAAGCCCCGCCGGGGCGGTTCCGTGAAATAAGCGGATCCTCCATGGCTTCACTATGAAAGATTTCCCGGATAATGGCAATCCCCGGCCCGGACCCACGTCCTGCCCGCACGGAAAGCCCCGCCGGGGCCCAAAAACGCGCCGGCGGCTTGTTTTCCTTTGAAGGATAAAGTATAGTTGATGTGTTTCAGAATCCGCGCGGGTTTGGAACCGTTGCGACAATTTGACCGAGGGGGATGCGTATGGACTATTCATGGGATAAGAGCTTGGAAACCGGAAATGAAATGATCGACAGCCAGCACAAGCAGTTAATTGCGGCGCTCAACAGCCTGCTGGAAGTCTGCCGTGCGGGAAAGGGCAAGGAGGAACTGGCGAAGAGCCTGGATTTTCTCAATGAGTATACCATCAAGCATTTTTTTGAGGAGGAACAACTCCAGCAGAAATACGAATATCCCGATTATCCGAACCATAAGAAACTGCACGACAACTTTAAGGCCGTTGTCCGGGATTTGCGGGTCAAGCTGATCATGAAGGGGGTTTCGGATGAGCTGATCGCCGAAGTGAAGGCCTCCGTCGGGGACTGGCTGGTTACCCATATCAAGGGCCAGGACGTGAAAATCGCCGCCCACATCAGGGCAAAGACCGGCACCCGGTAAGCCCCGGCCTGATACAGAACCCCGTGGGTCCACGGCGGTTCTTTCGCGGGCGGCGCCGAAAAGGAGCAGATACGGCATCTGCTCCTTTTGTATAAAACGGCCTATTTGATAAAGAATCTGAGGATAAAGATCGCAAAGAGGATCCAGGTGACGATGGAAACGTCCTTAAACCGTCCCATGGCTGCCTTGAGGAGCACAAAGGAGAGGACGCCGTAGACGATCCCCTCGGCGATGCTGTAGGCGAAGGGCATCATGATGATGGACAGGAAGGCGGGGATCCCCTCGGTGGGGTCGGTAAAGTCGATGGAGGTTACGCTCCGCATCATGAAGAAGCCCACGATCACCAGGGCCGGGGCGGTGGCGGCGGAGGGGATGAGGAGGAAGAGGGGGGACAGGAACAGGGCGGCCAGGAAGAGGATGCCGGTGGTCGCCGCGGTGAGCCCCGTGCGGCCGCCGGAGGCGACCCCGGCGGTACTTTCCACATAGCTGGTGACGGTGGAGGTCCCCAGAGCGGCGCCGACCACGGTCCCCACCGCGTCGGACAGGAGGGCCTGCTTCACCCGGGGGATTTCGCCGTTCTTGTTGATGAGCCCCGCCTGGGTGGCAACCCCTACCAGGGTCCCCACGGTGTCGAAGATGTCCACAAAGAGGAAGGTGAAGAAGATCGTGAAGAATTTGAAGGAAAAGATTCCGGAAAGATCAAACTGAAGGAACAGGGGGGCCGCGGGAAGGCTGAAGGGGGAGAAGCCCTCCGGGATGGCCGTTACCTTCAGGGGGATGCCGATGATGGTGGTGATGAGGATCCCCAGGAGGATGGCGCCGGGGACCTTCCTGGTATAGAGGATCAGGATGATCACGAGGCCGATCAGGGCCAGCAGGGCCGGTCCTGAGGTGAGGGCCCCCAGGGTCACGAGGGTCGCCGGGTCCCCCACCACGACCCCGGCATTTTCCAGGCCGATGAGGGTGATGAAGAGGCCGATCCCCACGGCGACGGCCTTCTTGAGGTTCGCCGGAATCGCCTTGATGATCAGTTCCCGGACGTTTACCAGGGACAAGAGGATAAAAAGGATACCCTCGAGGAACACCGCGGTCAGGGCGATTTTCCAGGAATAGCCCTGGCCCAATACCACCGTATAGGTGAAGAAGGCGTTGAGCCCCATCCCCGGAGCCAGGGCTACGGGGAGGTTCGCCGTAAAGGCCATCATCAGGGTGGCCACCGCCGATCCGATGACCGTGGCGGTGAATACCGCCGGCGCCGTCATCCCGTTGCCGATACTGCCCAGCATACCCGGATTAACCGCCAGGATGTAGGCCATGGTCAGAAAGGTGGTGAGCCCCGCGGCGAGTTCCTTCCTGACGGTGGTTCCGTGATTTCTTAACTGGAATAGCTTTTCCATGATTTCCTCCTTGATAGGAATGGGCCCATTATACCGGAAGGGGCGGCGCATTACAAGGCTCCGCGTGTTTTTAGGACGCGCCCCGGCGGGAACCGGCCGGCAGGCATGAGAAACCGGTAGGCCGGCCCGCGGTGAACGCCCCTATTCGCCATAGAGGATCGTGGAGATAGCCAGCACCGCGTCGGCCAGGCGCGGGCCGTAACGGTAGAGGCTGTCCGCGCTGACCGTGGCCACCCGCCCGTTCCGTACCGCGGGGATCCCCTGCCAGCCGGGCCGCCGGGCCAGTTGGGCCGGCTCGATGCTCTTGCCGTGATCGTCCCCGGCGATGATCCAGGCGGGCCGCCGGAGCAGCACCTGTTCGACGCTCACCGTGGGCCACTCGATGGCGAGGTCCTCAAAGATGTTTCTGCCCCCGCCCAGATAGATAGCCTCGCTGATAAAGGTCCCTCCCCCGGCGGTCATCAGGGGCTCATCGCTGAGTTCCCAGAAAACCCCGGGCCGCTCCCGGCTGCCCCGGCGTTCCCCCGCCCGGGCGATTGTGGCCCGCATCTGTGCCACCACGGCCCGGGCGGCCTCCTCCCGTCCCGTCAGCGCTCCCAGGGTTTCGATGGTCCGGTAGACCTCCTCGAAGCTCCGGGGTTCCACGGCAAAATTCAAGATGGAAAGCCGTTCCAGCAGGGGGAAAAGCCGATCGTGCATAAAGGCCGAGAGGATGACCAGGTCCGGCCGGAGGACGGCGATCTGCTCAAGGTTCACGGTGATCCCCGAAAATCCCCCCACCTTGGGGATCTTCGCGGTTTCCGGGGGGTAGTTGCAGTATTCGGTCACCCCCACCACCCGGTCCCCCGCGCCGATGGCAAAGAGGATCTCCGTTACCGCCGGGGAAAGGCTCACGATCCGCCGGGGAAGGGCGGAGATGGTCACGGTCCTGCCCGCGGCATCCCGCATGGTCAGGGGAAAGCTCCGATTGTCCTGGGCGGCGAGGCCGGCTCCCAGCACGAGAACCAGCGCCGCCCCCAAAAAGCCCGCTTTTATACGCATAGCAGCCTCCATTCTTACCGGGGCCGGATTCCCCGGTGGGTGCGGATCTCCGCGGCAAGGTAGAAAGAACCTATCCCCAGGACCGGAAGCCCCTGCTCCCGGCCCCATTCCAGGGCATGGTCAATGGCCTTTGCCGTCTCCTCAATGAGCGCCAAGCGGGGGCCGGTTCCCCCCGCCGCGCCGTCCCACGACGCGCCGCCGGCCCCCCGGGAGGCCAGGGATTCAAACAGGGCAAAGACCTTGGCGGGTTCGCTGGTCTTGAAAGTCCCCGGGGTGGTGATGATGATCCGGGAAAAGCAGGGGAGCAGCTGCTTCGCCATGGCCTCGGCGTTCTTCCCCGTGGCGCAGCCAAAGAGGAGGATGCCGCCCCGCCCGTAGAGGGAGGTGAAGGTCTCCACGCAGTTCCCCACGCTCTTTTCCGTATGGGCCCCGTCGATAATCACCGCCGGATCCTCCCGGACCCGTTCAAACCGGGCGGGGAGGCTGAAACCCCGCAGCCCCCGGCGGATGGCGGCCGCGTCAATGGCGGGGTAGGCCGCCTTGAGGGCCGCCACGGCCAGGGCCGCGTTCTCCGCCTGAACCGCTCCGGGGATGCCCAGGGAGATCTCCAGGGGCTCCGCAAAAAAAGGCGGCCCCGTAAAGGCCAGGGTGAAATCCGTGCCCCCCCGGTGGACGCGCAGGTTCTCGATGGCGGCGATTTCCGGCACATAGAAGAGCGGCGCCCCCCGTTCCGCCGCGGTTTTCCTGAAAACCTCCAGGGCCTCCCCGCGCTGTTCCCCCAGGATCACGGGCTTCCCCGGTTTGATGATCCCCGCCTTTTCAAAGGCCACGGACGAGAGGGTATTCCCCAGGAATTCGGTATGTTCCAGCTCTATGACGGTGATCACCGACACTAAGGGGTCCACCACATTGGTCGGGTCCAGCCGCCCCCCCATGCCGGTCTCCACGGCCATAGCGGTGCAGCCCCCCTTCCGGGCGCAGAGAAAGAAGAAAAGGGTGAGGAGTTCAAAGAAGGTCGGCCCTTCCCCGCCTTCCGCATCGCCGTCAAACATCCGGTATTCGTCCCTGGTTTTATCCGTCAGGGCCTCCGCGATCGCGCGCAGTTCGTCCCCCGCTTCGCAATACACCGGTTCATCAAAGAACCGGTCCCCCGCCGTGATCCGCTCCCGGTATTCGGTTACATGGGGGGACAGGTACCGGGCGGGCCGCAGCCCCCACGCCTCCAGGACCGCGCTCAGCATCCCCGTAATCGAGCCCTTCCCCTTGGAACCCGCCACGTGAATGGCCGGGGCGGACCGCTCCGGATGCCCGGCGAGTTCGGCGATCAGCGCCATCCGCTCGGGTCTGAAGCTGTTGGGCGTATACCCCTGTTCAAGGTTGATGAATTGGGAAAGCCAGACAAATATATCGGCGGAAGATGCAAAAAAACCGGTACCCTTCATGTATGCCGTCCTTACCCCGCCCCCG
>JAITRV010000281.1 GCA_031288215.1 Spirochaetaceae bacterium
GGGGTCAACAGGGGGTTCAAAACCTTGATGCGGCGGCAATGGGTTTCGGTTTCGTCCAGCAGATTTTCCTGGGGCCCCACAAAACTGGTCAGGGTCATCACCAGGTCTTCCCGGATGGAGTCTATGGGCGGGTTGGTAACCTGGGCGAAGACCTGTTTGAAGTAGGCGAAGACCCGCTGGCTCTTGTCGGAAAAAACCGCCAGGGGGGTGTCGGTGCCCATGGAACTGGTGGGCTCCTGGGCCGTTTCCGCCATGGGAAAAAGCAGCCGTTCCCGGTCTTCCCGGGTATAGCCCGCGGCCCGCTCCATAAAGAGAAGCGCCCGGTCGTCCCCGTTCAGGGGGTCGGCGGCTTCATGGTCCCCCGGCTCCTGATCCAGGGTGAGGAGCTGTGTCTCCACCCACTCGGGATAGGGCTTCCGGGAATAAACTTCCCGCTTCACTTCCTCGTCGGGGATGATCCGGCCCTGGGCCAGATCCACCAGCAGCAGTTTCCCCGGCAGGAGCCGGCCCTTGTAGACCACCTCCTCAGGCCGGAAGTCCTGGACCCCCGTTTCGGAGGCCATGACGATGAGGCCGTCTTTGGTGATGGTATACCGGGAAGGCCGGAGCCCGTTCCGGTCCAGGGTTCCCCCCACGTAGCGGCCGTCGCAGAACACCATGGAGGCCGGGCCGTCCCAGGGCTCCATCAAACAGGAGTGGTACTCGTAAAAGGCTTTCAACTCCCGGGAAATGGGGTTCTTGTCGTTCCAGGATTCGGGGATCATCATCATCAGGGCGTGAGGGAGGCTCCGGCCCGACATGACCAGCAGTTCCAGCATATTGTCGAAACTGGCGGAATCGCTTTTCCCAGGCTCAATCACCGGCAGCAAGTCCCGGACAGAACAGCCCGGCAAAACCCGGCCGAACCGGGGGTTGTCCAGCAGGGCTTCCCGGGCGGCGGTCCAAAACCGGTTCCCCATGATGGTGTTGATTTCGCCGTTGTGGGCCACCAGCCGGAAGGGCTGGGCCAGGGGCCAGTTGGGAAAGGTGTTGGTGGAAAACCGGGAGTGGACCAGGGCCACCGCGGTGCTCATGTCCCGGTCTTCCAGGTCGCCGTAGTAATGGCGGAGCTGGTTGGGCATCAGCATGCCCTTGTAGACGATGACCCGGGACGACAGGGAGGGCAGGTAGCACTCCGCCCCCCTCATGCGCCCATCGTTCCGCAGGGTGGTTTCCAGCTTTTTGCGGAAAATGTAGAGGGCCAGTTCCAGATCGGAAACGGATTCTACCCCGGCGGAGTCCGCCCGGGCAGCCGTTCCAGCGGCAGCCGGGGCCCTGGGGGCCAGGAACACCTGCCGCACCACGGGCTCCGCGCCCTTGGCCATGACGCCGATGACTGAATTATCGGTGGGAAGGTCCCGCAGGGCCAGGAGCTCCAGGTCCAGGGAGGCGGCGATCCGGCCCATGCTGTCCCGGACCAGGTCCTGAAGCGCCGCGTCCCGGGGGAAAAAGGCCAGTCCGGCGCCGTAGCGGCCCCGCTCCGGCAGTCCCCTGACGTGTTTTTTGAAGAATTCGTGGGGAATCTGCATCAGCACGCCGCAGCCGTCGCCGGTTTTGTTGTCCGCGCTCTCGGCCCCCCGGTGCTCCATCCGCTCCAGGACTTCCAGTCCCCGTTTTATGATGTCGTAGGATCTGCGCCCCTTGATATCGGCAACAAAGCCGATGCCGCAGGAATCGCGCTCATCTTCCTTCCGGTACAAGCCCCTCCGCTGTTCTTGGGGGCCGCACTGGTCAGCCCCCTCCCCGTGATCGCCCATGGTCAAACCTCTCTTTTTGATACTGTTCCCTCACAATGTCCCCTAATTATGCCCAAAAAGGCCGCTTAGTCGCAAGCGGACAGCTAAGCGGCTAGGATAAACGCATAGATGGTCCGCGAATTAACGCGAATTACACGAATCTTTCGTGTCGCAGGTACATGCGTACCGCGCAACAGACTGCCAGGGGTGGATTTTTAGGCGGAAAGCCACGGAAGAGGACTAAAAAGTATAAAAAAACCGCCGTTGGAAAAAAACCACAACGGCGGCGCGGAGGAAGAAGAGAAAGAAGCTTTCTACATCAAATAAACGCCGGAACACCACAATGGTTACATCGAATTCTCAAAATAGCACGGGGCCGGAAGGCTCCCTTACACGAACACGGCCCCGGTCCGCGAGTAGACCGGGATCTTGTCAAGCGGCGCCGGGGCGCTTATGCAAGCGCCGCCCTCGTATGTCGCGCCGCTCCAGCAGTCGGTCCAGCGGGTCCCGGCGGGCAGGTACAACTGCCGTTCACGCTGGTCCGGGTACAGGATGGGGGCCACCAGGTAATCCGGGCCGAACATGTACGCGTCCTCCGTTTCCCAGGCCCTTGGATCGTGAGGAAAGTCGTAGAACAGGGGGCGCATCACCGGCGTACCCTTTTCGTGGGCGGCCTTCATCTGCGCCTTTACATAGGGCCGCAGCTTTTCCCTCAGGGAAAGGTACTTCGTGCAGATCTCGTAGACTTCTTCGGTAAAGGACCACACCTCGTTCCCCGCGCCGGAACCTACTTCCCCGCCGCCGGAGCTTCCCAGGGGCGGCGTATGGGGGTTCCTGGAACCGTGGAGGCGCATGACCGGACAGAAACAACCCCACTGGAACCAGCGGACAAAAAGTTCGTGGAAGGCCGGGTCCCCTATGTCCGCGCCGGTAAAACCGCCTATGTCGGTGGTCCACCAGGGGATGCCCGCGATACCCATGTTGAGCCCCGCGGCAAGCTGGTCCCTAAAGCTTTCAAAATTTGAATGAATGTCCCCGGACCACACCAGGGCGCCGTAGCGCTGGGAACCGGCCCAGGCGCAGCGTATCAGGTTGACAATGCCCTGCTGGCCTTCCCGCTTCATGCCGTCAAAAAAGGTCTGGGCGTACATGCCGGGGTAGATGTTGCCGGTTGCCAGATTCGAGCCGATGTAGTACCGGTAGTTGTCAAAATCGTACACGCTGTACTCCGGTTCCGCCACGTCAAGCCAGAAGAGCTTGATCCCCTTGTCGTAGTAATTCTGCTTCACCTTTTCCCACACAAAATCCCTGGCAGCCGGGTTGGTGGCATCGTAGAAAGTTGCGCTTATGTTGACATCCATGTCTACCCGGGAACCGCGCTCGGATCGTATCAGGTAGCCCTTCTCAAGCATCTCCCGGTAGTTTTCGCTTGCGCGGTCAACCGGGGGCCAGATGGAAACCATAAGTTCCACACCCATGGCCTTGAGTTCTTTGACCATGCCCTCCGGGTCGGGCCAGTACCGGGGATCGAACTTCCAGTCCCCCAGACAGGTCCAGTGGAAAAAGTCGATCACGATGACGGAGAGGGGAAGGCCGCGGCTCTTGTAGCCCCTGGCCACCTCCAGCACTTCGTCCTGGGTCTGGTAGCGGAGCTTACACTGCCAGAAGCCCGTGCCGTAATCGCTCATCATCGGCACGGTGCCCGTGGCCCGTGCGTAGGCCTCTTCTATTTCGGCGGGGCTGTCCCCGGCGGTGACCCAGTAGTCCATGTACTTGGTGGAACAGGCTTCCCAGGTGCTCAGGTTCCTGCCAAAGACAACCCGCCCCACCGCCGGGTTGTTCCAGAGGAAACCGTAGCCCAGGGAAGAGAGGGCAAAGGGCACCGAGGCCTGGGAGTTGCGCTGGGCCAGTTCAAGATCGGCGCCCTTGAGGTTCAGATAGGGCTGCTGGTACTGTCCAAGACCGTAGATTTTCTCGTTGGGGTCAAGGCTTTCAAAACGGACCTTGAGGGCGTACTCGTCGCCGCCGGTGGACCTAAACTCCCTGCCGCCGATCTTCAGGGCGCCGCAGGGCTGGTACTCTTCCAGCAGCGCTTTACCCTTCCCGTTAACGATGGTGATGTGACCGGAGGGGCTTATCCGCAGTTCTATGTTCCCGTTGCGGATCGACGCGCCCCCCACGGGGGCCGGGGCTCCGGCAGGAACTCCGCCCGGAGCTGTGTCGTTGATGAGCGCCTCGCAGGGCTCCGGCGGAAGCAGGGCCCAGTCGGTCTTGGTAAGGCCGCTTGTGTAGGGCATTTCGGCGTTGTGTACCGCCCGTACCCGCAGGCTGTTCCGGCCCCAAGGCTCCACCCACAGGGTCTCCGCGTCGTAGTGGTACACCAGACGGTTCTGTTGTTTGCTGAAAAATGATGGCATAGGTTTTCCTTTTCGGTGATATGATTATGTAAGGAGACTATACCGTGTCCGGCTTTCCCCCGTCAAGCGAAAACGCGGGATTGGACTTGTTCAACAACCTATTTTACGGAACCCGGGAACCTGCGGTTCCTCCGGGTTCCGGTTGTTGAACAAGTCTCGCAAAATGCTCTGCATTTTGCTGTTTTTTAAGCGGAAGTTGTTCAATAACTTCAGTTATTGAACAACCCTGTTGTATTTCTCCGCCTGGAGATTCCACATGCCGGCGTACTGAGCGCCCAACGACAAAAGTTCTCCATGCGTTCCCCTTTCGCTTATGCGCCCGTTACTAAACAGCAGAATCGTATCGGCGTTTTTGGTGAGGGACAGCCGGTGCGAAATGACAAACACAAGTTTGTTAACAAAGAGGCTGCCCAGGAGCTGTTCTATTTCGTGTTCCGACAGCGGATCAAGGGAACTGGACGGTTCATCCATCAGGACAATCGGCGTGTCCTTTACCAGGGCCCGCGCAATCGCGAGTTTTTGAAACTCGCCCCCGGAAAACAATATCCCCTGATCGGAAAATTCCCTGGTTACCGGGGTGTCCAGCCCCAGCGGCAGGGAAGAAACCTTGTCAAACAGGCCGACTTTTTTGAGCACATCCCAGGCCTGTGCCCTTTCCCCGTCCGATTCCGGGGCCTTCATTAAGATATTTTCGGCAATGGTAAACGAATAGTAGTTGTAATCCTGGAAGACCACGGAAAACAAACTTCTAAGACTGTCAAGATCGTACTCATTGTAATTCAGCCCGTTCAGCATAAGTTCCCCCGCCGCCGGATCGTACAAGCGCAGCAGCAGCTTGATAAAGGTGCTTTTTCCCGCCCCGTTCTGACCCACAATGGCGATCCGCTGCCCCGTGGCGCATTGTACGTTGATGTGATCCAGAACAGTTTTTTTGTTGTCATACGAAAAGCTTACATCCCTCACCGTTATAGTATACGTGGTAGCACGGGGAACCAACCGGTTCCCCCGTCTGCTCAGGGCCGATGTTTTGGCGGCCAGTATTCTGATGTTCTCTATGTACAAACCGTTTTCGATTATTCGCGGCATCGCGTCAAATATATGCCTAAGCTGGTTTGCCAAGGACCAGCCGGCATTGGAGAGGGCCATAAAGTCACCGGCCTGTAAGGTCCCCCTGAATATTCCATAGGCGATATACAGCCACAGCACCATATCGCCCAGGTCCAGCGGAAACTCGGAAAAAATGTTCAGCAGCGCGTATTTTGCCCCGTATTTTTTCGCCAGTTCAACGTTTTTTGTGTACTCCGATTCATGAATTTTAACCGCAAGACCGGGCAGTTTTTCCAAACGCAGATCTTTGGATGTTCCCCGCGAAAAGAACAGGCCGGTGATGTAGCCGATCTTTCGCTCCACGGGGATTCTCTCTTTTTCATGCCGGTATTTTACGGTGCCCGTCATTGACCTTGTGAGCAATGAACATACCGAACTGAAAATTGCGACAAAGATAACAGCGGGATTTAGAATAATGATAACCGAAGCCAGCGTACCAACCGACAAAAGGGCCGACGTGAATTTAACCAGATCGTTAAAGACGTTAAAAATAGCGGTGTTGCTTGCGTTAAGGGCCTTTATGTATTGGTTGTAAAAATTATCATCGTCATAGCACGATATGTCCAGTTCGACTGTTTTCCTGAACAGCTCCTCTTTTATCTTTGCCTTAATGCGTTCCTCCGTGGGCTGCTTGTACCTGTGGGTAAAAACATGCTTTGTTACGACCAGGACAAGTTCAAACAACAGAAACAGCGAACCCCATCTGACTATATTGAAAAACGACACGCCCTTAACGGCCTCGTCAACAATGTATTTTATGATAAGAACGTTAAACAGGCGGCTTGGAATCTCGGTAAAAACAAGCGCGAAATTACCGATGACAAACAGGGGATTAAGCGACCATAGTTTCTTGAGGACATAGAGGATATTGGCAAAGGTCCTGCCGGCTGAGGTT
>JAITRV010000315.1 GCA_031288215.1 Spirochaetaceae bacterium
GGGCGGTTTTGGGCCAGGCTTTCCTTCACGGCGGTATAGCGCTTTTCCACGATCCGGGCTATCTCCTCGTCGATGTACTGCTGGGTGGACTCCGAATACTCCCGGTGCAGGAGGGGCTCCTGGTCCCGGATGCCCAGCATGTTCGCCCCCCGCTGGGTCAGGGCCACGTTCTTGAAACGGCCGCTCATCCCGTAATCGGTGATCATCCGCCGGGCTATGTCGGTGGCCTTGGTCAGGTCGTTGGCGGCCCCGGTGGAAATTTGGCCGAATACCAGGTCCTCCGCGGCCCGGCCCCCCAGGAGCACGTCGATCTTTCCCAGCAATTCCTCCTCGGTGAGGAGGTAACGGTCCTCCACGGGCATCTGGAGGGTATAGCCCAGGGCGCCAAAGCCCCGGGGAACGATGGAGATCTTCTGCACGGGGTCCGATCCGGGGGTGAAGGCCGCCATCAGGGCATGGCCGGTCTCGTGGAAGGCCACGATCCGCCGCTCCTCCGCGGAGATGATCCGGTTCTTCTTTTGCAGCCCCGCCACGGTCTTCTCGATGGCCTCCTCAAAGTCCCGCTGGGCCACCAGCCGCCGGCCGCCCCGGACCGCCAGAAGGGCCGCCTCGTTCACGATATTGGCCAGATCCGCCCCCACAAAGCCCGAAGTCCCCCGGGCCACCGCGGCCAGGTCCACCTGGGCATCGAGCTTGACCGTCTTGGAGTGAATCCGCAGGATAGCCTCGCGGCCCTTGAGGTCGGGGCGGTCCACCAGCACCTGCCGGTCAAAACGGCCGGGCCGCAGGAGCGCCGGGTCCAGCACGTCGGGCCGGTTGGTGGCCGCCAGAATGATGAGCCCCGAGGTGGCGTCAAAGCCGTCCATTTCCACGAGGAGCTGGTTCAGGGTCTGCTCCCGCTCGTCGTTGCCCCCGGCGATATGGTTGATCCGGCTCTTGCCGATGGCGTCCAGCTCGTCGATGAATATGATGCAGGGGGCTTTCTCCCGGGCCTGCTTGAAGAGATCCCGCACCCGGGCGGCCCCGACCCCGACAAACATCTCCACGAAGTCCGCGCCGCTCATCCGGAAGAAGGCCACCCCCGCCTCCCCCGCCACGGCCCGGGCCAGGAGGGTCTTCCCCGTCCCCGGCGGCCCCACCAGGAGCACCCCCTTGGGGATCTTGCCCCCGATGTCGGTGTACTTCTTGGGGGTCTTGAGGAAATCCACCACCTCCACCAGTTCGTCCTTGGCCTCATCCACCCCGGCGACATCGGCAAAGCGGGTCACAATATCCCCCTCCGCCACGATCACCGCCTTGTTCTGCCCCACCGAGAGGACATTTCCCCCCATATTCCCCAGGCGCTTCATGAAGAAGCGCCAAATAAAGAACAAAACCGCAATGGGCAGCACCCAACTGAAGATGATGTTGAGGATGGCGCTCCCCTCCCGGGAAACCGCATAGTAGGCGACGGCCTTTTCGTCCATGAGGCGGATGAATTCAGGGTCGTTGATGGGAACCGTCCGGTAGGCGGTATCGGAGGCCCCCGGCGGCGCGGGAACCCTGGCGGGGAACCCGTAGGGCTGCGTGAGGACAAAGGACCGGTGGGGGGGCCGCTCAAGGGCCGTGTGCCCGGTAAAATAGGCGTCGGACAGCTCCACCCGCCGGATCTCCCCGGATCGGATCTTGGCCTTAAATTCGGAAAAATCAATGGTGGGATTTACCCGGCTCATAAAAACATAGTTGAAAAGACTCATCCCCACAATCAGAACCAGGATGTAGAGGGCGGAGAATTTCCAGCCCCCCCAATTTCCGGGTAATATGATGGGGGGACCCTGAAAGGAGGCCCGTCTCTTGGTGGTTTTCTTTTTCTGGGGGGATTTCCTCGCCGGCTTCTTAGGCATTCACACTCCTCGTTTTTTGCCCCGTCTCAGCGCCTTCGCCGTCATGGGGACTCATGGTATTAATATTAATATCTATCTTTTGGTAAGGTATTTCAATATCCGCTTCCTCAAATCGTTTCTTTATCGAAATAATTACCGAATTCTTGAGCGCCCAGAAATTCGCCTTTTCAAACCAAAGACAGAAAAGGAGGGTTATCCCGGAGGCGTCGAACCCGTCGATCCCGAAAAAAGGCGGGGGATTGTCCAGGCAATAGATGTTCTTCGCCGCCACATCCATGAGCAGATCCCGGACCTTTTCCAGGTCCTCCCGGTACCCCACGGTAAATTTGAGATCCAGCCGGCGGATGGGAAAACGGGTCACCGTGGTCAGGTTGTTCTTGATGATGTTTTCATTGGGAATCCGGACAAAGAGGTTGTCGTAGGTCCTGATTTTGACCGAAAGAAGGTCCACCGACAGCACCACCCCGGTAATATCCCCCACCTTAATGGCGTCCCCCACATGAAAGGGCTGTTCCGAAAGGATGAAAAACCCCGAAATAAAGCTGGACATGGAGGTCTGGGCGGCAAACCCGAAGACTATCCCCGCCACCCCCGCGGCCCCCAGGATGGCGGCGGTATCAATCCCCAGGTTCCTGAAGACAAAAAGCAGGGCCAGGACCATTCCCGCATACTTGACGCTCTTCTGAATCAGAAAGGTCCGCTGATCGCTGAGCTTCCCCTTGAGGGTCTTCATCACCGCAACCTGAAACAGCTTGAAAATGAGGAGGATGATCAGCACCGATACAACGGTCACCGCTATCCGGCTCACCAGGGCCAGGGGATTGGCATCCCGCCACAACTCCCCCACCGCGTTGGTTAAAAAAGATAGATCCATAACTATACCTCTGCACTACCTCTGCCTATATTTGGCGTACTCTTCTATTATATTCAGGACGAGCCGCCGGGGATAGCCCCACCCGGCAACCCCCGGCACGGGCCGGCATGGGGGCACGAGAGATAGCTGAGGGGGGGGCCTGGCGGTGGGAAAACATAGGTTCCCTCCGGCGGCCCCTCCCTTTGTTTCCCCACCGCCACCCCCCGTCGCTGTTTCTGCGCCCCCCATGCCGGCCCATGCCGGGGGTTTCGGGCGGGGGTATCCACGGCTTTGCTGGGGGGGAGGCGGGTACATGAGCCGGATGCGGGGGACGGAGATGGCGGGGGTGAGGGCTTGCCGAGGGCAAGAGGCCGGGGGAGGGGGTGCCGCGGGTGGTGCCAGGCATCTTGCAACCGTACCGCCTCCGCCACAGCCTGCCAAGGCAGCCGCCTCCGGCAGCCGTACCCGCCCCCACACCGTAAAGGCAGGCCGCGCATCCGCCAAAAATACCGGCACGGACCGGCATGGGCAAAAATGGCGAAGGGGGGTGGCAGGGAAATACCCCGGGCGACCCCTTTTGAGCAG
>JAITRV010000290.1 GCA_031288215.1 Spirochaetaceae bacterium
AATACGGCAGCATATTGCCGCAATTATACCCGGTTTCTCGTAAATTCCGCAAGGCGGCGCAACTAACCCCAAAAATCCAAATCCGCAGGGGGGGGGGAAAGAGACATAAATACATCAGGAGGAACGAACGTCCTCCGGTTCAGGGAATCTTTCGGCAATTTGAATTCACCTCTCTTTATTATTATATACAGATTCTATAATTAATTCAAGAAAAAATACAATTTTTTTAAAAAAAATCAGTGCCAGGCACCAAATTTGGCGTGAGGAGGGAGATAGGGAGGAGTGAGGAGCGGAATAAAGACACCTAATCAGAAAACTCCTCCCTTCTCATTCCTCCCTCCTAACTGCCCGCCCGACCCGGCTTCTTGCCCCCGGCAAAGCCTCCACCCCCACCGGCCAAGGCATCCTCATCCGGCTGCGGGACCCGCCCCAACCCCCTATCGGAAAAACCGGCACGGGCCGGGAGGACCAGGCTGGATGCCCAGCCTGGCAGATCGATAGCGTCGTAGCGATCCCGGATAAACACAAAGACCGCCTCGTAGGGGGGCATTTCGGCGGGGTAAAAGCCGCTGCCGTCGGTAAAATACAGGATCCCCGGCAGGCGGCTGAATTCGCCCGTCCGCAGCAGGGTGTTGATATGCTCAAAGGCAGGACGGAAATCCGTGCCCCCTTGACCGGTGATCTCCAGATTCCCGAGGTAGGCGGAAAAGTCCTCATGAGACGTGATCTTGTCGTCCCGCTGCAGGCGGTTGTCGCACTGGATGATGTGGAGGTTGAACCGGTCAAAAAACAGGTCTTCTTCCCGGAGGATGGTGCGGGTCTCCTGGAGGAAACGCCGGGAAAGGTCCCGGGAACAGGAGGCGGAGGTGTCAATGACGATTGCCAGTTCCGCCAGGGCCCGCCGCTCCTGGTATTCCAGGGGCTCAAGGATCGGCACCTTGCCGTACCGCGCGAGGCCGTAATGGTACCAGGCGTATTGAAACTCATCCATATTGATCCGGGCCGTCTCCCCGTTCCGGGCAAAACGCCGTAACACCGCCCCGTAATGGGTCCGCCCCGCCGGCTCCACCGGCAGGGTAAGGCCGGTCCGGAGCTTCCGCTCGGCGCTTCCCCGGCGGCGGGGGCTTCCGTCCCGGCGGCGGCCTTCCAGGGCCTGCCGGGTCCGGGCCGCCAGGTCCTGCCAGCGCCGCTTCGCCCCCTCATCCCCCCGGCCCTCCGCGCCAAGGCCGGCATAGACCTCCCGCCGCAGTTCCCGGCTGCGGGCCTCCTGCCAGGGCCGGTGGTCGTCCAGGCAGAACCGCGAGGCCCCTTCCCCAAGGGCCCCCGCCAGGGCAGGATAGAGGGCCGCGGCGGAGATCGCCGCGCCGGCGCGTTCCGCCGCGTCGGCGCACAGGGCGGCGTAGGGCGGGGGCAGCGGCGCGGGCCAGGTTTCCCCGATAAGCCGCCACACCGCAAGATCGCAGGCCAGGTCCCAGGCCGGCGTCAGGAAGCCCGTGCCCTGCCAGGGATGGCCCAGCAGGCAGTGGTAGAGGGAGTGGAGGATAAAGAGCATCCCTTCAACGCTGCCCGAACGGAAACTCTCCGCCAGCCAGCGGGGATTCAGCCGCAGGGTTTCCCCGCAGACGGCGGCTTTTTCGACCTCCGTTGAAAAGGCCGTCTCCAGGGACCCCAGGGGCAGGGCCAGGAAACGCATCCGGCTATAGAGATCGCTTTTCAAACATTCAACAATCTCGGCCTCCGGGGACGGTCTTCTTTCCATCGCGCTGCTCCTGCTTCCATAATTATTTTGTAATTATTCGGTAATTTTTTTCTCCTGAGCGGTATCGTGCGCGTGGGGAGGGCGGCCAAGACGCTGGGGGAGAAGGGCGGAAACATAGTCGATTTCCGCTTCCGTGGTAAAGCGCCCCAGGCTGAAACGCACCGACCGTTCCACCAGATCGCCGGGAAGGCCCATCGCTTTCAGCACGTGGGAAGGCTCGGCGTTGGAACAGGCGGACCCGACGGAAACCGCGATCTCCGGTACCAGGGCGATGAGGGCCACCGCGGTCGTATCCAAAAAGGCGAGGTTCAGATTGCCGGGGAGCCGCCGCTCAAGGGTCCCGTTCACCCGGATCCGCAGGTCCCGTTGCAGATTGGACAAAAGCCGGTCCCGCAGCGCCCGGATTCGCCGCGCGTCCTCCTCATGCTCCCGGGCCAGGAGCCGCACCGCCTCGGCAAAGCCGGCGATCCCCGGGGTGTTCAAGGTCCCCCCCCGCAGGCCCCGCTGCTGCATCCCCCCGGGAATCCGTCCCTTCAGGGGAACGGACTGCCTGATATAGAGGGCCCCTATCCCCTTGGGGCCGTAGATCTTGTGGGCCGAGAGGGATACCAGGTCGGCGTGAAGGCGGTTTACCTCCAGCTTCCCCAGGGAAAGATACTGGGCCGCATCGGTATGAAAGAGGATGCCCGCGTTCCGGGCGATCTCCCCAATCTCCGCGATGGGCTGGATGGACCCCACCTCGTTATTCGCCGCCATAATCGATATCAGGACCGTTTCCTCCCGGATGGCGCCCCGCAGTTCCGGGAGGCTGACCAGGCCCTGTTCGTCCACGCCGATGTAGGAAACGGCGATTCCCCGCCGCTCCAGGCCCTTGCAGGTGTTGAGGATGCCGGCATGTTCAATCCGGGAGGTGATGATATGGGGAAGGCGGGAAGCATCGGCGAGGGCGTCGATAACGCCGTTGACGGCCAGATCGTTGGCCTCCGTCGCCCCGGAGGTAAAGACAATCTCGTTCTGGGAGTCCGCGCCCAGGTAATCCGCCAGGGTCTGCCGGGCCCGGTCGATAGCTTCATGGGCAATGCGGCCGTAGCGGCTGAGGATGTTCGAGGGGTTTCCGTAATGGTCGGTAAAATAGGGCAGCATGGCCGTTAAAACCCGGGGATCGATCCTGGTCGATCCCTGATTGTCCAAATACACAAAGCGCTCCATGCTTACCCCTCTACGACAATGGCCTTGCGATCCGTGATATGCCCGATGGGGATAAAGCCCCCCGCCTCGAGGATCGCCGCCTGCTCCCGGTCCGCCGCGGCCAGAACCGGGCCGTTGGTTTCCGGCGAAAGCAGGGCGAGCTTCTCAATCCGGTCGCAGCTCAGATCCAGGGAGTGAAACCGCCGGGCGTAGTCCAGGTTCGCCTGGGTATACTTCGATTGCAGCGCCGTCGATGACAGCCCCGCAATCACCTCGAGGTACGGAAGCCGGTCCAGCCGTATCCGGGCCCCCTGGAAATCTTCCAGCATCTCCGACAGGTGCCCCAAAAGGCCGAAACCGGTGATATCCGTCAGGGCCCGGGCATAGCGGCCCGCCCAGAGGGCTCTCTTGTTCGATACCAGGAGGGTCCCGTATATGGCGTCCATGGCCCCCGGCGGGAGGAGGCCGTGATAGGCGGCCCGGAGGGCGATGCCGGTGCCCAATGGCTTGGAAATCAGGAGGAGATCTCCGGCCCGGCAATTCCGCTTCCTCCCCGGAGGATTTTGGATGTCCCCGATGACCGAGAGCCCCAGCAGCAATTCCGCCCCCCGGATGGTATGCCCCCCGGCGGCCTGGACCTCCTCCTCGCCCAAAACCTGGTATATGCCCTCCAGGATCAGCCGGGCATGTTCCGGGGCGGTATCGGGCCCCAGGGCCAAAAGGACGAGGGCCGCCGTGGGCCGGGCCCCGGAAACGTAGAGATCGCTGAAGGCGTGGAGGGCCGCGACCTGCCCCGCCCGGAAGGGATCATCCCCCACCGGGGGCCCGAAATCCGCGGAAAAGAGGACTTCCCCGGCCTCCAGGCTCACCGGCGCCGCATCCTGGGGGGCAAATTCCCCGCCGCCCTCCCTCCCCGGAGGGCCGGAGAGGAGGGCCGCCAGGTCGACGCCGCCGAGCTTCGCCAGGCAGCCGCCGTTCGCACAGAGGGGCAGCTTCACCGCGGCCTCCCCGGATGCCGGGACCTCAGATACTCGATGATCAGCGCTCCGGCCCCCGCATAGTCGTCCAGGGCGAGGGTCACGACCCCGGGGAGTTTCAGGTCCCCGTCGGTGCAGAGGGCGAGCAGGGTAGCGGTATCGCAAACCGGCGCGGCGGACACCGCCTTCCGGAGGATCTCGATCTTCGGATACCCGGAATGCTTCGCCCCCTCGATCAGCACGAGATCATAGGCGGAAAAACGCCCCAGGAGGCCGGCGAGGGACACGGTTTTCTCCTCGGTCACCATATAGCGCCGCTGAGAATACACCGCGACCGCCGCCGCCCCCGCCGCGGCCAGGCGGTAGCTGTCGGTTCCGGGCACGTCGGGGCTGAAATCGTGGGCGTCGTGCTTTATCGCGGCGATCCGCAGCCCCCGCTCCCGCAAGACGGGGATGACCCCGGCCAAAAAGGTGGTTTTTCCCGAATTCTTTATCCCGCTGACGGCAAGCACCGCCGGTCTCTGAGGCGGCATACCCTACCCTTCCCCCACCCACGTAAAGATCTCCACCGGGGCGCCCTCGGGCAGCGGCGGGGACCGGGGAGGAATATCCAGCAGACAGTTGCAGCCGATAAGGGTGGACAGGGAACCGGAGGCATAGCCGGATTTCGACAGGAACACCCGCCCCCCTTCCAGGCGGCCGCTTAAAAAACGGCGGCTTGGGCTCGGCCGGGGAAAGGGCTCCCCGAGGACCGCCTGAACGCGCCGGGGCCGGTATTCGGCCAAGCCGGCGGCCCGGCGGAGGAGGGGAACCCCCAGCAGTTCAAAGCCGCAGACCGCCGCAAAGGGGTTCCCCGAAAGGCAGAGGAGGATTTTCCCGCCCTTTTCCATGGCCGTCACCCAGCCGCCGGGCTTCATCCGGACCCCCCGGAAAAGGGTTTCCGCGCCGATCCGTTTTCCCGCGGCGGGCAGGTAATCATGGTCCCCCACGGAAACGCCCCCGGTGGTGAACACCATATCGCAGCCTGAAAGCAGCTCCTCCAGGGCCCGGGCAATGGTTTGCGGATCGTCCCCGGCGTTCAGGCCGCAGACCGGTTCCCCCCCCAGTTCCCGAATCCGGGCCGCCAGGAAGACCCGGTTGCTGTCGTATATTTTCCCCGCCTCCAGGGGGGCCCCCGCCGGGAGGAGTTCGCTTCCCGTGGAGAGGATCCCGGCGCGGGGACGGCCCGTCACGGAGATTTCCTTCATGCCCTGGCTCGCCAGGACGCTGATGGCGGCGGCGTTGAGGGGGCTCCCGGCGCTGAGGATTTCCCGGCCCTTGCGGAGGTCCTCCCCGGAAAAACAGTAGTTTTCGTGCTCCCTTAAAGAGACGAAGATCCCCACCCGGTCCTTCCCGTTATCGCTGTCTTCCAGCCGGACCACCGCGGTGGCCCCCGGAGGTATGGGCGCGCCGGTCATGATCCGGACGGCCTCCCCCGCGGCCAGGGGCCGGTTCCCCGGTTCCCGGTCGCCGGCATAGATAGTCCGGGTCACCCGGAGGAAGGCGGGACGGTCTTTGGACGCCCCGGCAATATCCCCGTGGCGCACCGCAAAGCCGTCCAGGGGGGAACGGTCAAAGGGGGGCTGATCGAAGGCCGCCCGCAGGGTTTCCCCGCATACGCGCCCCAGGCATTCCTCCAGGGGCAGGGTTTCAACGCGGTTCAGCGCCCCGGTCCGGCGGAGCAGACACTCCACGGCCTCTTCGACGGAAACATTATGGAGTTCCACGGCGCCTCCTCAGGCTCTTCATAACAGGGTTTCCGCCAGGGCGAGGTCCTCTTGACGGTTAATATTGAAAAACATGGTATCATTAAACTGTTTCACGGTATCTTCGTCAATGATATGCAGCCGCATTTCTTCCAGGGCGTGATAAATTCCATACCGCTTGCCCTCAATGGCCCGCAAGAGACAGGCGGCGCCGTCCTTATGATAAAACGCGTTGAAGGGCTCATAGCGGCCCTTTCTCCTGGCCACGCAGGCATCGGGCCGCGCCGCCCGGATCTGCTCCTCCATATACCTGATATACGCGGTATCGATGAAGGGCATATCGCAGGCGGTCACATACAAATAGGAACTGCGGCAAAAGGAAAGGCCCCGGTATATTCCCGCAATGGGGCCTTCCCCTCTTTCGTCGGTTACAGAAACCACCGCCGGATTCACCAGGGGTTCCCGGGTGGAGAGGATGATCTCGCTAAAGAGCGTCTTCAGCGTGGCGATCAACGTCTCCAGTACCCCTTTCCCCCCAAGTTTCAGCGTCTTCTTGTCGTAGCCCATCCGGGTACTCAAGCCGCCGGCCAAAATCAAGGCGCTTCCGAACAGCATAGCGGGGCGTTAGTGATGCCCGTGTCCCTTGGCGGCGGGAGACCCCTTGTAGCTGGTATGCAGCAGGTGGTGGGACTTTTCGCCGTTGGGCTTCTCCAGAAATTCCTTATAGATCTGTTTAATGGCCTCATTCTCATGGGACTTCCGCTTCGGCAGTTCCTTGTCATGGTCAAAGAGCGCCTGCCGGCGGTTCCGGTAGGCCTCCACGATACTCTCCGGCAGGATCAGCTTGGGCTGTCCGCCCCCGGAGACGCAGCCCTCGGGGCAGGTCATCACCTCCACAAAGTGCAGGTCCAGGGTGCCGGCCTTGACGGCCTCGATCACCGGGCCGATGTTCTTGAGGTTGGTGATGATCCCCACCTTGAGGGTGAGGTCCCCCACCTCGATTTCCGCGGTCCGTACCCCGGCGGTTCCCCGCACCGGGTGAATGTCCACGTCCTCCAGCTCCTTGCCGGTGATCAGGTTGTACCCCGTCCGCAGCGCCGCCTCCATGACCCCGCCGGTGACGCCGAAGATGGTCCCCGCACCGGTATACGCCCCCAGGGGCAGATCAAAGTCTTCTTCCGTGAGGCTCTCGAAATCAATGCCCTTGTACTTGAAGAGATAGGCCAGTTCCCTGGTGGTGATGACCACATCCACGTCCCGATGCCCGCTGTCGGCCATTTCTTCCCGGCTGCATTCGTATTCCTTGCAGGTGCAGGGCATGACGGAAACGGAGAATATCTTCGCGGGATCGACGTTATTTATCTTCGCCCCATAGGTCTTGAAGACCGCCCCGGCCATCTGCTGGGGGCTCTTGCAGGTCGAAAGATGCTTGGACAATTCGGGATGGTTCTTTTCGATATAGGCAACCCAGGCGGGACAGCAGGAGGTAAACATCGGGAGGACCCCCTTCTGGGTTACCCGGTGAACCAGCTCGGTCCCTTCTTCCATGATGGTCAAATCCGCCGTAAAATTGGTATCGTAGACCTTGTTGAACCCGATCTTCCTCATCATCGCCGCCAGCTTGCCCGGCGCCAGGGTGCCCAGGGGCAGGCCGAAATCTTCCGCGATCCCCACCCGTACCGCCGGAGCGGCCTGGATGATGGTATAGGTATTCGGGTCGTCCAGGGCGCGGATGACCTCCGACAGGTGGCTGACATTGTGCGCCGCAAAGAGGGGTTCCTTCACCGTTTCGGGCAGGTCCCGTTCGGCCCGTTTCTTCGCGTAGGCCGCGGCGCCGTGATCAATGATGGACACGTAGGATTTGCACCGCTGCACGCACTGTCCGCACATGACGCACTTATCGGTATTAACGGTTTGGGCTTCCCGGGGATTGCCTTCAATCGCGTCCACCGGGCAGGCTTTCTTGCATTCTTCACAGCCGGTACACAGGTCTTTATCTATTTGAATGACCGTCATCATCTTACCCCCTCATCGGATTTTCAACAAACACCGGCATGGTGTCGGCGGTTCTGATCCGCTTTGCGACGACTTCCTCCGCGGGATTCACCAAACGGAGCGCCTGATTCGGACAATTCGCGACGCAGGCAGGGCGCTCATTATCCGTACAGAGATCGCACTTATTCGCCACCGAAAGTCCGCCTTCTTCCTTGACCAGAATTTCAATGGCCCCAAAGGGACACGCCATGACGCAGTTCTTGCAGCCGATACACGCGCGCTCATTAATGATGACCGTTCCGGCTTCGGTCTTGCTGATGGCGCCCTTTACGCAGGAAGCTAAACAGGGCGCGTTTTCACAGTGGTGGCACTGGACCGGCATCACGTTGCGCTGTCCCCGGGCAATATACAGCCGGGGAACGACAGGGGAACTGATCGTTCCCACCGTCTTCGCCACGCTTTTGGTATGCGCGGCGAAACAGGCAACTTCACAGGTTCGGCAGCCGGTACATTTTTCCGGGTCCGCCAGGACAAAAAACGATTGCTCCGCATTCATAAAAAACCCCTCTTTCCGTTTCTTCCGAAATTTAAGTTCACCGGATAAGGTCCCCCTCACCGGATAAACACCGTTACCACGCGCCGTTCCCTCTCCACCCGCGGCAGACCGCGGGCCCCTAACCCATCGCGGCGCGGCTCAAAAGGGGCAGGATAGCCGCGGCCCGCACCCTTTTTTCCCGGACGCTGATGATTTCCCGCCGCACCTTATCGGCGGAATATTCACACTCCTCAATACAACGGGGCATCCGGCCCGCTTCAAAACCCCGGCACTCCCCGCACCGGGCCGTATCGATCAGGAGATCCCCCCGGAGGTCCAAAAGGGCATGTTCGGCGCAGGACACCTTACAGGAGGGGTGGGAGCATCCGTTGCACCGGATAAGCAGGAGTCCGCCGTCGCCGGTCATGCCCCCTCCCCCGGATCTCCGGCGTGCAGGATCCGTTCGGCATGGGTATACACGTTCATATAATCCCGTTTGACAAAGCCCGCCAGGGTTATCCCCGCCTCTTCGGCCCTTCGGACGGCCCGGGAGGTCGTGGTGCCGTGGCTGAGCAGGATCTTGACGCCGGTCCGCTCGATCATCTTAAACATTTCCAGGGCCAGCCGGCCGCTGAAAATAAGGGCCTTCCCCTCGGGCCCCACCTCGCCGCATATCATGGCTCCGATGACCTTTGCCAGGGCGTTATGGCGGGCCACGTCCTCCCGGAGGATCAGGATCTCCTTGCCGTCGATGAGGGCCACCGCGTGAGCCGCCCCGGTAATATAGAAGAGTTCGCTTCTTTCGTTAAAGTTATCCCACATATCGAAAATGGCCTCGTCGCTCAGGAACGCCTCCACCCCCCGGTTGTCCCGGGGCGCCCTGCGGGGCGGTTTCAGGGTAAGGAATATTTCCTGGGTGACGGTATCGATCCGCAAATCTTCGATATCTTCTTTGGCATGAAACAAGCCTTCGGCATAGGCAAAGCCTATGGCAAGCTCCTCCAGATTACAGGGGGTACACGCAAAGGTGTGGACATAGGCCTTATTGATAAAGAGCGTAAAGGGATCTTCCTTTATCATCTTGTCCGTTGCCCCGTGTCTGCCTGACTTGTCTATTCGGACAATCCGCATCTCATCCCATAGATCCATATCCCCACTCCCCGATTGCGTCCGGAGGGAGGCCCCGCCCCCCTCCGGACTTGATTTTAAGCAGTTACCGCCTTTCTCCGTTTTTCCGCGGTACTTTCCAACAGCGCCTCTTCGGTGACCAGTTCCAGGGCCGCCGTCGGGCAGACCCGGACGCAGGAAGGCGTGTCGGAAAGGCCGGCGCACAGGTCGCATTTATTGGCGACCTTTTTGACGGTTCCGTCGGCTTGCACTTCCTGGGTTTCCACGATCTCCACGGCCCCGAAGGGACAGGCGATGACGCAATTTTTACAGCCGATACACTTTTTGGGGTCTATCAGCACCACGTTGTTTATGACCTTAATCGCGTCGGAGGTGCAGGCCGCCATACAGGCGGGATTTTCACAATGCCTGCATTGAACCGGAGCGCTGACCGCGGCGGTCTTTACCATAAACAACTTGGGGTTAAAGGCGTACCCGTCGGGGTCTATCTCAAATATCCGTTTCCCCTCATGGGCCACCACACAACTAATCATACAGGTCCTGCATCCAATACACCGGAGAGGATTTGCCTTAACGAAACGGTTCATGCCGGCGCCCCCTCTTTGACAATATGCATCCGCGTCCGAATGTCTTCGTACCGCCGGGCCACCTCTTCCCGGGCCCACTTCTGGTCAGGGATCTTCTCAACCTTGCACGCGCAGTACTTGTACTCGGGGGTGCGGCTGGCGGGGTCCAGGGAGGAAATGGTGAGTTCGTTACAGGCCCCGATCCACCACTGATAGGTCATATAGACCGCCCCGGCCTTGACCCGTTCGGTGGGTTTGCAGCGGGTGTAGACGGAACCCCGCTTGGAAAGAACCCGGACGATCTCCCCTTCCTTGAGGTCCAGCCTGGCGCAGTCCTCGGGGGACATTTCCACCCAGCCCGGCTCGTCTTCCAGGTTCCGGAGCATCCGGCAGTTCCCCGACATGGTCCGCACCGAATAGTGCCCCACTTCCCGTACCGTGCAGAGGGCCAGGGGGTATTCGGCGTTTTCCACTTCCGTCGGCGGATGATAGGGGGAGGTCTTCAATATCCCGATCCCGTCGGGGGTGGCGAAGGTGCCCCCCGCATGGAGGAACTGGGTGCCCGTATCATCAGGCCCCTTGTCCCAGCAGGGCCACTGGACGCTCCCCTGGCGCTCGATCTTCTCGTAGGTCGCCCCGGTAAACTTGGGGCAGAGATCGATCATCTCGTTCCAGATTTCTTCGGTGTTGTTATAATGCATGGGATATCCCATGGCGGTGGCGATGCGGCAGGTGATCTCCCAGTCCGGCAGAATGTTCCCCGACGGTTCCAGGACCTTGCGGATCCGCTGGAAGCCCCGGTCGGAACTGGTATACACCCCCTCGTGCTCGCCCCAGGCGGTGGCGGGGAGGATGGCGTCGGCGTATTCCGCGGTCTTGTTCCAGAATATATCCTGGACCACCACGAAGTCGATCTGCTCAAGGCTCTCCCGCAGCTCTTCCAAGTCCGGGTCGGACTGGGCGGGGTCCTCGCCGGTGATATAGTAGGCGTGAAGCCGCTTCGCCGGGTCCTTCTGGTGAACCACGAACTCGGGAACCCGGGTGAGCTGAATACCGACCTTGTTGTCCAGCTTGACCCCCCAGGCTTTCTCAAACTTCGCCTGAATCGCCGGATCCGTTACGCTCTGATAGCCCGGGTACACATCGGGGAGATCCCCCATGTCGCAGGTACCCTGGACGTTGTTCTGGCCCCGGACCGGACCGGTGCCGCAGGCATAGCGGCCGAAGTTGCCGGTGAGCATCGCCAAACTGCAGAGGCATTTGACCGCTTCGACCCCCTGGGAGAACTGGGTGATCCCCATGCCCCAGAGGATGACCGAGTGCTTGGAACTCGCGTACTTACGGGCGGTGAAGACGATGTCCCGTTCCGAAAGCCCGGTGATCTCCGCCACCTTTTCGGGGGTATAGTCCTTGACGATTTCCCAGAATTCGTCAAATCCCTTGGTATGGGCCTTGACGAACTCCGTATCGAGGAGCTTTTCGCTGATGATGACGTGGGCCAGGCCGTTGGTGAGGGCCACGTTGGTGCCCCCCTTGAGCTGGAGGTGGAGGTCCGCAATCCGGGCGGTTTCGGTGATCCGGGGATCCGCGCAGATGATATAGCAGCCCTTCTCCTTGGCCTTGACGATACGCCGGGCCACGATGGGATGGGAGGCCGCCGCGTTGTACCCGATGTTGAAGATCACCTCGGCGTCTTCGATTTCCGGGATGGAGAGGGACATAGCGCCCTCCCCGATGGTTTGCCGGGAACCGGCCACCGAGGCGGCGTGGCAAATCCGGGCGCAATGGTCGACGTTGTTGGTCCCCATCACCGCCCGGGCGAACTTCTGGGTAATATACCCCGCTTCGTTGCCGGGCCCCCGGGCCGACGCCGCCGCCAGGAACGAATCGGGCCCCCATTTCTTCTTGATGGCCAGGAAATTATCCGCCACGAATTTGACGGCTTCATCCCAACTCACCACCTCCAAAGGGGAATTTTTCCCGTTTTTTCTGATCAGAGGTTCCCGAATACGCTTGGTAAGAATCTGAGGATCGTTAAGATAATCCCAGCCATACCAGCCCTTGAGACATGCCGTGCCCTCGTTGGTTCTGCCCCACACGGGGTGAACATCGAGAATCTTGTTTGCCTTTTTATCGACAGTAAACAAGATCTGACACCCGGCGCCGCAATAGCAGCATGTCGTCTGAATTTCCCGTACATCTGTGCTCGCCATGAAGACCTCTCCTTCTCTATTTTCGTACAATCATGTACGAATCCTTTACAAAACCGCCGGGCCGGCGTGCCGTGAATATGCCGGTCCGGGATTCCTGTAAATTCTTCCCTGCCTGGGGGAGCGCCCTCTCCTCTCACTTTTTTTCGATAACGCTCACCAGGCGCCGAACTGAAAAGCAAAACATAGACGAATTTTTTGATTGTTTTTTGTTTTTTAGTATAACACAGATTAACCCCTTGTCAAGGATTTCTGCGAATTCCGGCCTCAAAGCCCCCTCGTTTTGAGGACATGTTCGAATTCATAATCGAAGGTTTGCTTGATATGGATTAATTCATGGACGATTTCAGCGTCGGAAAGGGTCTCCGCCACGCCCTCCTCCGGGGAATGGGGCAGGAAAAGGCTCCACACGTCCGTTTGCAGCGCCGCGGCCAGCCGGACCAGGGTCTTATCGCTTACCCAGGTACGGCAGCCTTCGATGTCATTCACCATGTTGGCCGAAATTTCAGCTTTTTCCGCCAGCTTCTCCTGGGTTATTCCCAACAGCAGGCGCCTTTTCTTGAGATTCGCCGATAAAACCCTCCGTAAATCCCGTTGTTCCGTATTCATACCCTGTTTTAACCATACCCGGTATTATCGGTACAAAAAACCGGAAGATACTGGGTGTTACCCTTGACAATATCGGGTCTTTCTATACAATAAGGTCAAGTAACTCAGGAAGCACAGGTTTATTTTTTGATCCTGTGCCGGATTTTTCGGCAAACCGGG
>JAITRV010000093.1 GCA_031288215.1 Spirochaetaceae bacterium
AACGAAGACGCCATTGAGACCGCCCGGGCCCTGGCGCTGGCCGAAGGCATCCTCGCGGGCATCTCGTCCGGGGCCGCGGTGTGGGCCGCGCTCAAGATCGCCGCGCGCCCGGACAGCCGGGGCAAAACCATCGTCGTCATCCTCCCCGACTCCGGGGAGCGCTACCTTTCCACCCAGCTTTCAGACCTGGACGAATGACGGGGCCCTCAGCCGCTATAACGATCCCGGCTTCAGGCGGGCGGCAGCGAGCAGTTCCCCCACATGAACGCAGGCGTATTGCTCCGCCGCTTTGCGGGCGATGACCCCGCAGGTTTGAGCGTCCGCCAGGGCGTTGTGGGCGTCGTAGGTAATGCCGAAATGTTCCCCCAGGCGGGTCAGGGCGTGGGATTTCAGTTCCGGCCAGGCGGCCCGGGCCAATTGCAGGGTACAAAAGTACCTCAGCGGCGGTACGGGCAGATCATACCAGTCAAGGGCCGCCCGGAGTACGCCCATATCAAAGGCCGCGTTATGGGCCGCCAGGGGCAGATCGCCGATAAAAGGACGGAGGCTGCGGTTCCAAACCTCCGCGAAACTCGGCGCGTCCCGCACATCCTCAACGGTGAGGCCGTGAATGTCGGTAAAGTCAGGGCGGATGTACAGCACCGGCGGGCGTATCAGGGAGTAAAAGGTATCCGCCGCCTTTCCGCCGAGGAATTTGACCAGCCCCACCGAACAGGCGCTTTCCCGTGAGTATTTGGCCGTTTCAAAATCAATGGCAATGAAATTCATCGCTTTTCCACTCCTTTGGCATCCGTTTTGTACCGAAGGGAGCTTACCCGCAGGACTCTGAGGAGGCTCACCGCAACAGATAACAAAGCCCCGGTAGTATAGCAGGTAAGGAATGACCCTGACCAGCCCCGCCCGCATGGCTTGACCAAAGCCCCTTTTTCCGGGATTCTAGGGAAAGGAGAAAGAAGTGAAGGTTGCGACAAAGGCCTATGGGCGTATCGATGTGGATGAACGGCAGAAAGTTACCTTTCCCGCGGGTCTTTTTGGATTCGAACAATTCAAGGATTATCTGCTTTTGGACGCGGAACGGCAGCCCTTTTACTGGCTTCAATCGGTGGACGCGGAACAGGTCGCCTTTATCCTGATCAACCCCTTCCTGTTCAGGCCCGATTACGAGGTGGATGTGAATGACGGGGAACTCCGGGAGATCGGCCTGCGGGATCCCAAAACGGCCCTTACCTTTTCGATTGTTACGATCCCGGCGGAAGGCCCCATGACCGCCAACCTCCAGGGGCCCCTGATCATCAACCGGGAGTCCCGGCTGGGTAAACAGGCGATCCTCACCGACAGCCGGTGGAAGACCAAACATGACATTATGGAGGAACTGGCCTCCGCAAAGCAGCCGGACCAGGAGAAGTGAACCATGCTGATATTATCCAGAAAAGTCAACGAAAAAGTAATGATCGGGGAGGATATCTCTATTTCCATCATAGAAGTCCGGGGGGATCAGGTACGGATAGGGGTGGACGCCCCCAAAACGGTAAAAGTTTACCGCCGGGAGGTCTTTGACGCGATCAAGGCGGAAAACGAGGCGGCCCTGGCCTCCGCTCCGGTATTCCCCGAATTCAACTTTGGAAACGGCCGGAAGGATCCGGAAGCGGGGCCTCCGGTTTCGGAACCTTAATCCCGGTTTTCCTCATAGATGGCGTTAAAATCGCCGGAGATACAAAGGAACATATTCACCAGGGTCGGATCAAACTGGGTTTCCCGGGCCTTCTCGATCTCCCGGATTGTTTTTTCATGGCTAAAGGGGGGTTTATAACTCCGTTTCATCCTGAGGGCATCGTAGACATCGGCGATACTGACGATCCGGGCCGACAGGGGGATCATCTCCCCCTCCAACTGGAAGGGATAGCCGGTGCCGTTCCAGCGCTCATGGTGGCTCAGGGCAATTTCTTTGGCCATGGGATTGGGATAAGTTGAGAGGATAAAGGCGCCGTTTTTCGTATGCTCCTTCATGATCGTCCATTCCCAATCGTTTAAGGGCCCTTCCTTGTTCAGGATATCGTCGGGGGTGCCGATCTTCCCCACATCGTGCATGGAGGCCAGAAAGCCGATATGGTCAATAAAATCGGCGTCGATCTGGTCGTACCCTGCCTTATGGTGGAGCGCTTCCGCCAAGCGCCGGGAATAGTAATTCACCCGGACGATATGCCTTCCCGTATCGTTGTCTTTCAGTTTGGATGCCTCCAGGAGGCTCATATAGACGCTTCGGAGAAGCCGTTTATTCTCCTCGGTAACATCATCAAACATGATCACGAATTCCCCGGGGTCTTTGCCGCTCAGATCCGCCGCAAAGAGGTAAACCCTGGCGAGAACCGTTACCATATCCTTGAATTTGATCCGGGCGTCCCCTTTCCAGGAATACCCGTTTTGTCCCTTGATAATCGTATTCCGGATATTCCGGACCGCCTCCACCTCAAAGGATTTGCCGAAGACATCGAAGAAATAATTACCCACCATGTTGAGATATCCCGTAAAGAGCCGCTGGCAGGCGGAATTGGCATAGAGGATCCGCAATTCCCTATCAATGGATAAGACCGGAAAAATACTATTCAAAAAAGGATGAATCGCCGAGGAAAAATCCGGGGTGCTTTCCCCCTTTTCCGCTTTCACCGGAACAAAAGCTCCCAATTCATCTTCATTTCCGGCTTCTTCCAAAGCTTCTAATTCATCCACCGGTTCTTTCTGTATTTCTACCATATACAATCCAACTAAAAGTATGGTGAGGATCTGAACAAACATATCCGGCCTTTCGATCGTATATCTTGCCGTCCTCAAAGAATAAGGGTTACTTCCGCGTCACTTTTTCGTAAATATTCAGGCCCCCTCAACACATCGCTTTCTCTTTCTAATATAAAGCTTTTTTCCGCTATCTCCAACAGTTCCCTGCCTTTCCCGGTGTTATAGCGCGGATCAACCACGATTCGCTCAGGAAAATGCGGTACCGGCTGAAGGACTTTTTTTAATTCGTCTTTTATTATATACGCATCCGGGCCGGTAATCAAGAGGGGGCCGGCCTTGGGCGCCCGGGCAATCAGCTCGCCAATCTTCCCGGCCTCCGCGTCCAGCGGGGGGGAAATCCGCGCGGCCCCCTGAAAGAGGGCGGTAAAATACCGGCCTTTCCGGGCGTCTATCACGGGAAGGACCAGGCCGGGCCATGCCGAGTGGGAAGCGGCCATACAATCCAGGGTGGGGACGGAAACCAGGGGGAGGGCCAGAGCCAGGGCCAGGCCCTTGCCCACGGAGAAGCCTATCCTCAGGCCCGTAAAGGAGCCGGGCCCCCTCATACAGGCGATGAGTTCCAGATCCTCCCGGTTCAGGCCCGCGGTTTTTAAGAGCATATCCACCCCTTCCATGAGGGATTCGGAATGTTTGAGCCCCGCGTCCATCTCAACATACCAGAGCCCCCGGGATGACGGGGTTTGGGATGAGAGGGCGATAGACAGAATTGACGTGGCCGTGTCCACGGCAAGGACCGTCACGGGCTTTCCTCCGCGGGAAAATCGGCGGCGGTCAGGGCCGGGATACGGATGATCCGCTTTTCCTCCCGGAGGATGCGGATCTCGACGGTGATCGCGGCAGGGGGAATGGATTGGGGGAGCAATTCGCTCCATTCGACCACCGAAACCCCCGGGCCGTACAAAAAATCCTCCCCTCCCAGGGCAGTAAAATCATCGTCCCCCTGAAGCCGGTAGGCGTCTATATGGTAGAAGGGGAATTTCCCCCGGTATTCGGAAATAATGGTATAGGTGGCGCTGGTGAGTTCCTCGGCGACCTCCAGCCCCCGGGCGATTCCCTTGGTAAAATAGGTCTTCCCCACCCCAAGCCCTCCCCGGAGGGCGACGACGCTGCCGGGGCCCAGGAGCCGGGCGAGCCGTTCCCCCGCGGCGATGGTATCTTCCGGGGAGGATGAGATGAATTCAACCAGGGAGGTCTCCTTTATCGTCCATTTGCATGACCAGGGTTTTCAGTTCCCGAATGAGGGGCGTCAGGGGGTAATCAACCGGTTCCGCCAGGGAAAGGGATATTTCCTTAAAACCGGTGGCCTTGGTTTCAATCATAAAATCAATACGCCGGTCTATTTTCTGATTGAGTAATTCAAGGATCACGACCCCTGAAAAGTGCCGGCGATAGTAGAGGGGAACGTCTTTTCTTACGATGTTCTTGATTTGAAGTATTTTCATCGATATCGTACCTGAACTGATTTTATCGCAGGAACCTGAAGGGTCTGCGCCAAAATAACATGACCCGCCGGCCGTGTTATTTCTTCATGAGAATATACGTCATGAGCATAAAACATATGACATTTTATCCGCGGATAGCCCCTAATTATCATGATAATTAAAAACCATCGCATTTATCATATTCCAGGTCCTGCGGGGAACCTTGAGGAATTTTATATGCATCACCGTGGCGAAGCCGTTCTGGTTTATCCTCAGAACCTGGCCAAGCACGGCTAAGCCCCGTTCCCGGGGCTGATTGATCTCTATTTTCAACTGGGAACCGACGGGAGCCCCCGAATCCTTTATGGCACAGCCCCCTATGGAAATATCCGTGATCTGCCCGATAAGCTTCTTACGGCTCACGATCATCTTCTGTTTTTTTTTGAAGCGGGATTTGGTATCTTCAATACGAATCAGATAATAAACGCATTGGATCTCGATTTGTTTGCGCCGAAATTGCCGCCGGCTCATATATTTGATCTGGGATGAATGGGCCAACTCCAGTTTTAACCCCCCGGCGGTCTCGGCGGTTTCCATGATCCTGGTATCGAAAGAAATACTCTGGCTGGATTGGGTGAACGATAGGGTTTCCTTGGCCCCCTTAGTGAGTTGGGAGGAATCCTCTTGTTGAGTGAGGGGACCTTCAAGGACCAGGTGTTCCCCCTTGGCTGAAGCCACCTGTACCGGATAGCTCACCAGCGAGGTGTTGAGGACCGCCATGGTATGTTCCGCTATCTGGGTCGTGGAACTTATCGTCTGCGCCTCTCCCTGAAGGATATCCAGCACATTTCGCAGGGAAAACAATTGGGTAATTTTCTGCTCGGCCTCCGCCTCGTTTTCCGTGTTCCGGCTGATGTCCTTATAGGTCCGCTTAAAACACCGGTCCATGAGATCGGGATTCTTCATAATCCGGGAAAGATCGGTCACCCCGTTAGCTTTGAAAACCTCCCCCAGAATTTTGGTTTGCTTCCAGTTTAAGTGGTAGTACCGGGCTACCCGATGGAGGGCAAACCCGCTGAAGGACCGGGAGCCTGTTCCGCCTCTCCCCCTCAAACCGGAGGAACCGGTACCGTTTTTGGCGAGGTTCAGCATGAAAACGATCAATACCCCCCCCGCCAAACAAACCAGGATGATGACCGCCCCCAGGGGATCATCGTCCTTAAAGTATCGAACATTGTTCTGGAGGAGGTTCACGGATAGAACGGGGAAAATCCTTTCCATGGCGGGTTACTCCTCCTCTTTTAAGATCTTCCGGGTGGAGTTCAGCACCGCATAGAGCCGGAGCAGCCGGGGGGCCAGTTCATATTCAGCCAAATCGCCGACCAGCACCGCATCCTTCGCCTCATAGGCCGCAAGCAGTTCCCGCAGGGCCAGGGTAAATGCTTCCGCCGGTTCATCGGCCGAAGGGCCCTCCGAAGCGGGAGGCTCTGAGAGAAGGCCCCGCTCCCGGAACAGGCAGATGAGGCGGAATATCTTTTCCGTGAGGGCTGAAAACAGGGAAACCGTTTCCGCCGCCCGGGCATCCTTACCGGTCTGAATATCCAGGGGCAGGTCCTCCAGCCGCCGGGCAATGCCGCTGACCGCCTGTTCCATAGTGACCGCCTCCTCCAGGGGATCGGCCAATTCCCGCAGCCGTTCCCCGATGAGGGCCTCCCATTGGGGAAGGGGCAGGCCGTTCCCCCGGAAGGTTTGGGCCAGCCCCCCGGCCAGATCCGGATCTTCCCCGGCCAGGAAACCGGAGGCGGGGGTTTTCTCCCACTCCTCCCGAATACGGCCCTGCCCGGTAAAGGGGGCCTCCCCATAGGCCTTGAGGAAATCCCCCGCGGCAATGAGGGCCTCTGCCATCAACTCCCCCCGGGTGCTGGTAAGGATATCTATGGAACGGATCCCCGCAAGTTCCCGGCTAAAGACATCGCCCATGGAAGCGCTTCCGATGAGTTCCCCATCCAGGCGGAGGCCGCTCAGCAGATGCCCCGAACCCCGCATCCACTGCGCTATCCCCCCGAGGATTTCCCCCAGGGTGGTTTCGGTTTCCAGGGTAATATCAGCGGGCTTTCCGTTGATGGCGATGTCCATAAAATCCTCCCTTACCGGTTGTTATTGTTACTGCGCTGGCTGAACTGTTCAAGGGAGGTGGACATCTGCTCCATCCGGGTATAGGCCCCTTCCATCTGACCATACTGAAGTTTCAAGGCCGCTTCCTTTGCGGCCAACTGCCGGTCCAGGGTTTCCATCCGCCGCTGGTCCTGGCTAATCCGGGAATCAATGGTCCCGGTTTTAAGGGAAATGATGCCCCCGCTCTCCACAAAGGGTTTGGCCGCGTTGTCCAGGGCATAGGCGATCCCCGAATCGATGATCAGGTCCCCGTCGGTATCCATGCCGAAGAGCTGCTGTATCGCCGGAAGCCGGCTCTCCAGGGCGTTATCCAGGAGCCGCTCGTCAATCTCCAGGTAGCCCCGCAGCCGTGAGGGGTCGTACCCCGAACCGGCCCCGGCCCGGCGCACATCGGTGCCGATCCCGATTTGGGTCAGCATGGCCAGGTCCCGTTCCGCCATGGTGGGGTAGGAGCCGCCGGCGGCCCGCTGGAGGCCGTTCTTGAACTGGTTCAGGACGGAATCCCCCGAAAAGGCCCCCAGCCGGCTCCGGAGTTTCCCCTGCTCCTCCGGCTCCATATAGGAAAGCTCCTGGATGATCCGGTCGTCGCTTCTGGTCAGCACGTTCAGCTCCGCCATAAGGCGGTTGTAGTTTCCCACCAGGGAGATGATCCCGTCCTTAATTGATTCCAGGTCCGGTTCCACCGTCAGCATGACCGGCCGGTCCGAGGGGCTCCGGGCGGTGAGGGTTACCCCGGGGATAAGGTCCCCGATGGTATTGGTGGGCCGCTTCACCTCAATGCCATCCATGACCACCACCGCGTCCTGGGCGGCGGAGATGGGGTTTTTCGGCCGTACCCCTCCCAATACGGTCGGATCAAAGACCCGGACATTCCTCAGGGACACATCCCGGTGGGTATTGTCGTTCTCGAGATCGATGGAGGTGACGGTTCTATCCCCGGCGATTTCGGAAAGCTGGTACTGGTAGGAACTGAAATTATCGGTATCCCGCAGGGGCGGCAGGACCGCCTTGGTTCCGTCGGAAAAGGCCAGGGCCAGGGGGCGAAGGTTATCCACCCGTACCGGAGGAGGGGGGGGCGTCCAGGGAGGCATGGGCACGGTGGAATTGTCGTTCTCGATGGTGATTCCCCCGTAGGTTGCGGACCCTGCCGGGGGTATGGCGGGCCCCGGCGGGGGCTGGGGCGGGGGAATATCCTCCGGGGGCCGGACCTCCGTGGCGGCCTCGAAGGAGAGGACCAGGTTCGGCTTGGATTGGATGCCGGGGCTTACCGCCACCGAGGCGTTTCCCCCGGCCGCTACCCGCAGGGCATCCTCCCGGATCGAGACCCCCGCCGAGGCCTCCCGGAGGGACGCGTCGGTGACGGCTATGTCCTGGCGGAATTCGTGCACCCGCTCGGCGAGGCCCGTCCGGACGGCCAGTTCCTCGGCGTTCCCGGAAAAGCCCAGACGGTTTGCCGCCCCGGTTACCAGGGATTCGATGAGGAGGGATGGGGACCCCGGCTCCACCGTCACGGTGCTGGCCCGGATCCGGTCCCGTCCCCGCCGGTTGAGGACCTCGGTAAAATCCCGCAGGGACCCCCCCCGGAAATCAAAGGAGATCTCCTGATCCCCCAGGGAAAAGGCATAGGTCCCCGCTTCGATCCGATAGGAGTCCCCCAGGGGCGACGAGAGGAAGCGATCCGCCTGGGCGGTCTGTTTAACCCTAAAACTCCGTTCCTGCTGGGTTGCCTCCCTGGTGGCGGTCCCGGTGATCACCGATTCATCCGAGGAGTGGACGATCCGGTCGTTAAAGGGGTTTTGGAAGGAGAAGAGAATCCGGGCGCTGTCCCGGAGGCTGTTTATCCGGCGGCCCACGTCCTGCCAATAGCCCTTTTGGGTTTCCAGGCTCTCCGCGTTCTTCTCGATCCGTTCCCGGGGAATTCGTTCAACCCGCATGAGATCTTCGATGAGTTTATCGGTATTAAACCGGCTTGTTACCCCCGGCATATAAACATCAGACATACCCCGTCTCTACCTGTTTCTCCCGTTTATATTCGCTCATCAAAGAGCAGTCCCAGAGCCTCCCTGATTTTTCCGTGAAGCCGCTGCAACTCTTCAGGGGGAAGCTCCCTAATCACCTTATCGGTTTCCCGGTCAATGACCTTGACCGTAACCTCATGGGATTGGTAATCCACGGCGAATTTGAGTCTTTTATTAAAAGCGAGGCTTATCTTTTCAATATCCTCAAGGGTGGAGTCGATATCCCCCCTTTTCCGATTTTCCGGCAGGGATGCTGTAAACTGTTCGACGACGGCAGCTTGCTGCTCCGGCGTCCGGGCCCGAACCGACGCGTCTTCATGCTGCCGGGCTCCCCGTTCCTGCGGGAGTTCCCGGAGGGGGGCTGTGGAAACGCCCTTTCCCACCGAGGCTACTTGTATACCCATAGGTACCTCCCTATCTACGCCGCCATGAATTGCCCGTGAATACCATGCGGTATCCCGGGTCCTCCGGCGGAACCGTATCTATAACAAGCCGGCCGGCGGCTCAGGACCTATTCCTCAGAGCCGGAGCCGGCGTTGGTTTCCAAAAAAGACGGGGAAGGGCGCGAACTTCCCCGTCCCTGCATGAAACATGGTTTCATGTTTGAAATAACACATCCGACCGTCCGTATAAACAAAAAGAAACGGACGATCAGGCGCGCTAAGGGCGTTTTAAAAGACGACGTCCAGATGTCTCTTAAATCCGCCCGCTTAGCCCAAAAGCTGGAGTACCGACTGGGTCCGGGTGTTGGCCTGGGCCAGCATGGCATTTCCCGCCTGGGACAGAATCTGGTCCCTGGTATAGTTGACCATTTCCGACGCCATATCCGCGTCCCTGATCCGGGATTCGGCTGCCTGCAGATTTTCCGCGGCAATCGCGACGCCCTCCGACGCCATTTCGAAGCGGTTCTGGTAGGCGCCAAGATCGGCCCGTTGCTGGGAAATCTGCTTCAGGGCGTTATCAATCGTGCCGATAGCCTGATTGGCGGCTTCCGGAGAAGTGATGGCGATCATGCCTTCTTCTCCCTGGGCAGCCTGCAAACCGAGCGCCTGGGCGGACATATTGCCGATATAGACCTGTTCGTTCTGGTCCATATTGGCGCCCACCTGGAGCAGCATAGTCCTGGAGCCGTCGGTGCGGGCAAAAGCGCCGGTTAAAAGATTCATCCCGTTAAATTGAGCATGGCTCGCAATCCGGTTGACTTCGTCGATTAACTGAGACACTTCCACCTGAATCTGCATACGATCCTCATCGGTATAGATACCGTTGGCGGATTGTACCGACAGTTCCCGTAAACGATGCAGAATATCCTGGGTTTCCTGAAGGTAGCCTTCAGTGGTCTGGATAAACGATACACCGTTCTGAATATTCCGCTCGGCCTGATTAAGCCCCCGGATCTGGCTCCTCATTTTTTCGGAGACCGC
>JAITRV010000112.1 GCA_031288215.1 Spirochaetaceae bacterium
TCAAAAACCTGAGCCGCCAGTGCTTTATCCTCGAAAGCCTGGAGGACCCCGGCCGGCATGGCCGCTATACCTTCCTGGGCTATGACCCCAAGCTGGAGATTACCTGCGACAACGGATCCTTAAGCATCAAAAACGGGACCCGCATCGCCATGACCGTCAAAAACCCCGGCGCGAATATCAGTCAAATAATAGAAGAAAACAGGAGTCCGACCATCCCCTGGCTGCCGCCCTTTACCGGGGGGCTGGTGGGGTATTTCTCCTACGACTATATCAAGTACAGCGAGCCGACCCTCAAGCTTGACGCGGAGGACCAGGAGCATTTCAAGGACGTGGACCTCATGCTGTTCGACAAGGTGGTGGCCTACGATCACCTTGAGGGAACCATCATCCTTATGGTGAACATCAAGTCCGACGGGGCGCCGGAAAACTACAACCGGGCGGTGACGGAACTGGAAAACCTGGCCCGCATCATCGACACGGGAAAACCCGCGGAGCTGCGGCCCCTTAAAATTACCTCCCCCTTCCGTGCTCTCTTTGACGAGGAGCAGTATTGCGCCATGGTCCGGCGGGCACAGGAGCATATCAAAGAGGGGGATATCTTTCAGGTGGTGCTTTCCAACCGGCTTGAGGCGGATGTCGAAGGCAGCCTTTTTGACACCTACCGCATACTCCGGGAGCGGAACCCCTCGCCCTATATGTTCTACTTTTCCAGCGACGACATTGAAATCGCCGGCGCCTCTCCCGAGACCCTGGTAAAACTCCTCCGGGGCGAGCTGCTCACCTTTCCCTTGGCGGGCACCAGGCCGCGGGGACAGACCGAAGCGGAGGACGCGGCGCTGGAGCAGGAGCTGCTGGAGGATCCCAAGGAACTGGCGGAACACAATATGCTGGTTGATCTGGGGCGGAACGATCTGGGGAAGATCAGCCGTTTCGGTTCGGTGGCCCTGGAACGCTATCTTTCGGTGGAAAAGTTTTCCCACGTGATGCACCTGGGGTCCACCGTGCGGAGCCTTATCCGGGAGGACAAGACCGGCGTCGACGCAATCGAGGCGGTGCTCCCCGCAGGAACCCTGTCGGGGGCGCCGAAGATACGGGCCTGCGAGATCATCAACGAGCTGGAAAACAACAGGCGGGGCATCTACGGCGGGGCCATCGGCTATCTGGCGTTCAACGGCGACATGGACACCTGCATCGCCATACGGATCGCCTTCAAGAAAAACGGCAAGGTCTTTGTCCGCTCCGGCGCAGGAATCGTGGCGGACAGCGTTCCTGAAAAAGAATACCAGGAGTGCCGGAACAAAATGCAGGGGGTGTTGAACGCTTTGGAGGAAGCCCATGATTTTACTGATAGATAACTACGACAGCTTTTCGTACAACCTCTACCAGCTTATCGGCAGTCTTACCCCCGATATCCGGGTGATTCGGAATGACGAAATGACCCTGGCGGACATTGTGGTGCTCCGGCCCAGCCACATCGTCATATCCCCCGGACCGGGCCGGCCCGCGGACGCCGGCATCTGCGAAAAGCTGATCGCCGCGCTGGCGGGACGGATCCCCATCCTGGGGGTGTGCCTTGGCCACCAGGCCATTTGCGAAGTCTTCGGCGCCACCGTGGGCTACGCCAAAACCCTGATGCACGGCAAGGCATCGACCATCGCCGTTGACACGGGGAGCCCCCTCTTTGCCGGCCTGGGCAGAACCATCCAGGGCGCCCGCTACCACTCCCTGGCCGCCCTCTCCGACACTATTCCTGAGGCCCTCAAGGTTATCGCCACCGCGGATGACGGGGAAGTGATGGCGGTGCAGCATCGGGAGCATCCGGTCTACGGCGTTCAGTTCCACCCCGAATCGATTTTAACCCCCGACGGGAAACAAATACTGATCAACTTTTTAGGAGCGCACAATGATTAAAGAAGCGATTGTACGGGCCGCGTCCCGGCAGAACCTGGATTACGCCACAGCCGAGGCGGTGATGGACGAAATCATGGGCGGCAAGGCCAGCGATATTCAGATGGCGGCCTACCTTGCCGCCATGGCGGTGAAGGGCGAGACCATCGAGGAGATCACCGCCTCCGCCGCGGGGATGCGGAAGCACTGCGTCCGGATCCTCCACGACATGGATGTCCTTGAGATTGTGGGCACCGGCGGGGACCGGTCCAATTCCTTCAATATTTCCACCACCTCGGCGCTGGTGATTTCCGCCGCGGGCATCCCCGTGGCGAAACACGGCAACCGGGCCGCGTCGAGCAGGTCCGGCGCGGCGGATGTGCTGGAAGCGCTGGGGGTGGACATCGCCGTCTCCCCGGAGCACAGCCTCGCTCTGCTCAAGACCATCGGCCTGTGTTTCCTCTTTGCACAGAACTACCACATCTCCATGAAGTACGTGGCGCCGGTCCGAAAAGAGCTGGGCATCAGAACTATCTTCAATATATTGGGGCCCCTGGTTAATCCGGCGGGCGCCAACATGGAACTCCTGGGGGTCTACGACGAGGACCTTACGGAGCCCATGGCCCGGGTGCTGCTCAACCTGGGCGTCAA
>JAITRV010000224.1 GCA_031288215.1 Spirochaetaceae bacterium
GGGCCCCCGAGGGGGCTTTGAAGCACGGGGCGGGCTCGCAGGCTGAGCATCCTCAATTGAGGATACTCATTACAGAAATAAGACAGGCAAGGTCAGGTATGAAACCAGTTTCCCGCATACATGCGTCATTATGTACAAACAAGCGTTGATCTCCGAGAGGCCCTGAAAGGTCCTCCCCTGTCGTTTTTCTGAACCGCTGTGGGCCCGGCCGCTGCCGTGCCGTACCGGATTATTGCCCAAGCTCCGGCGTCTTTTTTACCCTGGGTTTCCGCACCGCTGTTTTGGCATCGGCTTTCCCGGCGGCAGCCTTCTTGGGGTCTGCTTTCTTGGCGGGGGCTTGTTTTTTTGCTTTGGGAATTTTCTTGACCGCTTCCGCAAAGGCCGCGTCTTTCTGCAATTCCGCTAAATCGTACTGGGTTTGCAGATCCAGCCAATATTGGAAGGTATTCCCAAAATATTTGGCAAGCCGCAGCGCCACGTTCAGGGAAATTCTCGTTTTCCCCGTTAAAACCTGCCGGATTGCGGATTGACTGAGGCCCGTTTCCTCCGCAACCTTCGCGGCGGAAAGCCCGTATTCGTCAAGAAATGTTTCTTTTAATACCACCCCTGGTATTTTAACTGATTGTTTTGCCATAAAGACAACTCCTTGAAATTAAGATATTAAAAAGTATACTTCCGTATTAAAATCTTTTCTACTATACAAAAGACAAGCGTTACACCCGCAAATTTTTTTCGGTGGTCAGGACCCGCTGGTTCAAATGCCGCAGCCGCCGGGAAAGATCCCGGGCCAGATTCATGATGATCATGGCGAAGCTCGTGCTGTCTATTTTGTAGATTTCCCGCAGGGCCGTGTTGGAGATGGACATAACCTGGGTAGCACAGAGGGCCCTCGCGGTGGCCGCCGCGGGCATCACATCCAGAATCTCCATCTCACCGAACACGTCCCCCTCCTTGAATTCGTAGAGAACCACCCCGTGGGTACTGACCTCCACCCGGCCTTCCAGGATGAACCGGATGCGGTCATTGGGCTGGCCCTCAACGATAATGTCGCTGCCTTCCTCATAGAATTCATGTCCCATCAGGGGCAGAATTTTCTCGATCTGATCGTCCAAAAGCCCCCCAAAGAGGGAGTACTTTTGCAGGGCAGAAGATTCTATCATCGATCAGCCTCCGTTTTTTTTTAATATATAAAATTATTATAGCTACCTACCTATCTACAGCTATCTCCGCCCTCCCGCTTCCTCCGCCGTTTTTTTTAACCCGCCGCCGCCATTCACCGGGAAAAGAAGCCCCACCATCAGGTATATGAGGATCCCCACCACCAACAAGACGGGGAAACCGCTGGATACGGCCAGGATCCGGGCCAGGGCGCCGCCGGCCAGGGACAAGCCCCCGTTCATCCCCCAGGCCCAGGGAAGCAGGTGGCCTTTGTTTTCCTGGAGGCTGTCGAGCCCGTTGGGATAAGGGACCCCCATGAAAAAGGCCGGCGGCGCGATGATCAGCGCCGCGGCGAGGATCCGCAGGACCAGGGCCGCCGAATGGAAGCGATCCAGGAAGCCGTCCAGGCCGTAAATATAGAAAATAAATCCCCCCGCGACGCCGATACAGGAGATCAGCACAACCCAGCGGCGCAGCCGTTTCAGCCGGGAACTGGCCAGGTTGCCCAGGGCGGAAAAGATCAGCATCGTGGTGATCACGATGCTGGTGGAATAGGTCGGGTTTGAGAGAAACACCCCCAGGCGCTGGATAAGGAAGATTTCGATGAGCATATAGCCCAGGCCCAGGCCCGCATAGTAGAGGATTACCCCCACCGTCCCCGATCGGTTCATGAAGAGCTGTTTCCACCGCCCCGCCACGGGGATCAGGATCACGATAAAGCCGAAGATGCAGGCCTGGATCAGCATCCCCAGGAGCAGGAGATAGCCCCATTCCTCGGAGATGTCTTCCATCTGGTCCAGGTATATGGGGAGCAAGGCCAGCTTGAGGAACCCCGAATAGTAGGGCCGGGCATCCCGGATGGGCCGGATGTCAAAGATGTACTGGTCCTCCACCTCCTTCCGGTTTCCCGCGAGGAAACGGAGGATGGCCCCCCGGTACATGTCCGCATTGGTAAAGCTCTCCACCAGGTCGTCCTCCCGGCCGGTAAAATGCCGGCGGTACGCGTCCATGAGGAGATTTATATCCCGCTGGGGGAGTTCCGTGTCCGGGGCATAGAGGAGTTCAAAGGACCGGGAACCGACAAAGCCGTTCAGGGTCCCGATCTCGGCTTCGGTAAAAGCGCCGTTCTTGACCAGGATGGTGGAGGTGGACATGAAGAGGCCGAAGGAGTAGAGGTTTTGTCCCGGGTCCCCGATTCCCGCCTCTTGCATGGCGAGGATCACCGTATTGAGGAGCTTGAGGACGTTCCGGGGAGGGGTCAGCCGGTCCCACACGGTGACGGACAGCACCCCGCCGGGTTTCAGGCTGGCAAAATACTCCCGGAAGGCTTCTACGGTGTACTTAAAGTTCTCGTGGATCGCATAACCCCCGGAGTCCGAGAGCCCGATGGAGTCCACCAGGCTTATCTCGATCAGGTCGTAGGAGGCCCGGCGGTCCTGGCAAAAGACCCGGCCTTCCCCCTGGACCACCCGGAGCCCCTCGGATTTGAGGAGGTTCCCGGTGAAGCGGGACACGTTGGGATCATCCCGCAGGAGGCGGATCATCTCCGAGGAGGGCTCCACGATGTCGATGCTCCGGGCCCCCTTGTACCGGGCGACCTGGGCGTTGATCCCCCCTCCCAGGTCCACCAAAAGGACGTCGGGGTTTTCCAGCAGGGTATAGGGCGCCGCCATGGGCAGGTAGTCCATGTATTCCTGCTCCCCGGGCCGCAGGCTCCCCATGATCCCGATGGGGCCGGAGCCGTCGATAAAAAGCCCCCAGTAGGGCTGGTTGGGCATGGCGGCGATGTTCAGGGCGGCGTTATCGGAAAGCCCCGGGGCAAAATGGAAATACTGGGAGGCGTACACGTGGTATTCCCCCCCGGGCCCGTAGGAATGGTGGACCAATTTGGAATCCGGGTACTTGCGGACATAGCTGATGGCCTTATAATCCGATACCCGGATATTCCCCCAAAAGAAGGTAAGACAGAGGGAACTCAGGGCGGTAAGCACCAGGGCCAGGAGGTGGATCATGGAGAACCGGGAGGACCGGCTTCCTTCGTCCCAGGACACGATGGAAAACAGGGCCGCGATGATGGTAAGCGCCAGAATGGGGAGGATCAGGTACTGGGGGGGGAGCAGGAACATAAAGAGGATGATGAAAAAGCCCCCCACCCCGGAGCCTATCATGTTCCAGAAGTACACCTTTTGAATCCGGGTCCGCAGCGCCACAAAGGAGACCCCGGTAAAGGCGGCGATAATAAAAAAGGGCGCCCCGTAGATGATGTAGTAGGCCCCGATAAACCAGAGCTGCCGGGAATCGGAGGCGAGGAAAACCGGGTTAAAGGGCACCATCTGGGCCGCAATCGACGCCAGGGATATGAACAGGGGCAGGATGAGGGCGCAGGCCGAGAGGATCCCCTCCGCCCGGGGCCGGACCCACTCGGAAAGGAAGGTCAGGATGATCCCCGATAAGCCGATCCCCAGGAGGGCGGTGGAAATCACCAGGGAGCCGAAATTCGACCAGCCTCCCACGGAAAAGACGCGCATCACGTACAGTTCGTAGGAGATTCCCGTGACGGAGATAAAAAACAGGGCAAAAATCTTTGAATTTCTCATGGGCCTTCCAATATAAAAACTTTAAAAACATCCACCATCTAAGTATAAACCATAGTAGAACTTTATAACAATATAGGCTATGATAAAGAGGCTATGATAAGTTTTGTATCGGTCACTCCTGTTCACGCAGAACAGGAGCGCCGGAACGGAGCCGCGGCCTCCCGGGATCGGGATGGGGGGTAGCGGAGGCCGGCGGGCCGGCCGGAGCGGAGGGGGGGCGGGCGTGAAGGCTCCGGTTTCAGGACCCGGTCCGGAAACAGCCCCCCCGCATGGGCTTCAAAAGGTGACGTTTTTGAGGGGCCGATGAAAATTTGTTTTGATTTTTTTGTTTTTTTGATCTAAACTAGAGAGTGGGTGTATATGGGTGCTCGGAAATCTATTTCTGCATTGGTCATTGCGGCCCTCATGGCGGGGCTGATAATTGGGTTTGTCTTTGGGCTCGTCCTGCCAACCCTGGTCTCCTCACAGTCCGAGCGGGTCTTGGCCTATGAAGAGGTGGCGGCCCTGTCGGCGGTGGAAGCGGCCGCCCGGATCGCGGCCCAACACGGGGTGGACAGCCTTGAATACGGCCAGGCATACGATACCTTGACAAAATCTGAAAAATATGATGGGCCCGGTCTGGCTCAATCCATGCCGATTGAGACCAAGGAGGCATGGCTGTCCTGGATGCGGGCGAACCGCGGCGACTCCCCGGCCTTTCTGGAACAGCGCTGGAAGCTGGCCCATGATTTTGTGGAGTCCTCCGAGTTAAAGCGCCCCGAGGATGTCCGGGCCTTCCTCCTGGCCTCCCGGGAGCACTTTGTCCGGGAGCAGAACCGGGGCCTGGAGTATGCCGATACCTGGCTGCCCATCGGGTACGGGGCCACCATTACCGACCCGGACGTGGTGGCCATGATGACCACCACTCTCAACGTCAACCCCGAGGACCGGGTCCTGGAAATCGGCACCGGATCGGGGTACCAGGCGGCGATTCTTTCCTACCTGACCCGGGAAGTCTATACAATAGAAATAATCAAGCCCCTTTTTACCGAAACCGATATCCTCTACCGGGATCTGGAAAAGACCTTCCCCTCCTACGGGTCTATCAGGCGGAAGCTGGGGGACGGGTATTACGGGTGGGAGGAATACGCGCCCTTTGACAAGATCCTCGTTACCTGCTCCATCGATCATGTGCCGACCCCCCTGCTCAAGCAGTTGAAAACCGGGGGAATCATGGTGCTGCCCCTGGGACCCCCGGGCCGGCAGTTTATCATGGAAATCACGAAAAATGTCGCCCCCGACGGTTCCATCACCCTGACCCGGCGGGATGTATACAACGGCCTCGGGGTCAGATTTATCCCCTTCAGGAATGAGGCGGGGGCTTCCTATTCCGCCTCAAGCGAGGATTCCTAAGCTTCGGCGGGGGGGGCCGGCGCCCGGATAAATTTTTCCGGTCATTCGACGCCCTCCATTCGACGCCTTCTATCCGACACCATATATATGGTATGCGGCGCCTCATGCCTACTCCATAGAGTGGAGGGGCGGGCGCTTTTCACCCTCCGGGAGCCGGCGATCGGGTACTATAAAATATAACTATAGACAAGATCGAATTGTTATATTATAATGGGTACGATGATTGAAAGATGAAAGAAGTTTATAAAAATTAAATAAGGATTATAAAAATTGAAGCTGATAAGCAGTAAAAAAGACGGTTATGTATGGGCAGGTAGCGGATGTGCGTAAGTTATTGATTGATTTATCCGATAGTATAGTATGGCCTTCGGTAAAGAAACCGGGGGAATTTGCTATTTTACAGCTGGAGTATTGATAAACATGGATAGTTTTTTGAGCAAACAAAAACTCGTAAAACGCCGGCGTCCGGATTATGTATCCGGCCGCCCCCAAAGGGCCCTGGATATTCGTACTTCCGCTTTTGATGCGGTGAGCAAGACGGCGGAGGGTATGCCGCCGTTACGCGGAAGAATCCCCCGTATCGCCGGCCTCCTCGCGCTGGCACTGATCCTCTTCGGGGCGGCGTGTCTGGTCCATTTCGCGATCATCTCCCCGGAACTTCCCCCGGAAAATCTGGTTTCAACCCTGGAGGATGTGGCGACCTATTATAGCGCCCCGGAGAATTCCTATTCCTCCTCGGTGGTGATCCTTCCCCCGGAGGAGGAGCAGGATTGGGCCGCCCTGTCCGCCTACCATGAACCGGAAAGCCCCATCGGCGCCGGTACCCAGACCGCGGAACGGGAGCAGGATATCGAATACCGCATCCGCCCCGGGGAAACCCTTTCGGAAATCGCCTATTCCTATAATATTTCCTATGAAATTCTTGCCCATTATAACAATATAACCAATGCCAACCGCATCCGGGTGGGGACGAGCATCCGCATCCCTTCCTCGGAAAATGCCAAAGCCGTTGCGGCCCGGTTGGCAATCCGGCCGAGGGTCCAGGCGGCCCCCCGGGTCAACACCAAAGCCGTCAGGATCGCCTATGAAAGCAGGGACAACGGGGAGATCAACGGCGCCGGGGTAACGGTGCAGTTTTCCATCGTCGATCCCCCGCCGGAGACGCTCCAGTCCTTTGAATGGAATTTCGGCGACGGAAAACGGGGGTTCCGGCCGAACCCCAGCTACGAATACAGCGCCCCCCGGACCTATGTGGCGAGTCTCACCGCCCGGGACGCGGCGGGAACGGTTTATAAATCAAATCCCCTGTACATCGATATACCCCATCCGGGGTCGGTGGTGGAACACAGCACCACCAAATTCGTCACCCTCTCCTCCCCGGATGAATACTTTGTGGTCTACGGGTCCATCGTCAAGGTCGCCCGGTATCAGGACCTCGATGTCGCGCCCCTGGACTTGAGTGAATCCGACAGCTTCCTGACCAAGGTCCGGTTTACCAAACCGGGCTACTATGGTGTCACCGCCGTGGAAAATAGTATGGAGCAGTACTATTCGGTCTTTGTGAGCCCCGTTCCCACGGTCCACGCCGATCCCCACACGGAAAACTACAACTGGTACCGCACCCAGTACAATACGGGGACCCAGTCAAACTGCGGCCCCGCCGCGGTATCCATGGCCATCGGCTGGGCCCAGGGAAAATACTACGCCGTTTCTTCCGTGCGCCAGTCCATCGGCTGGACCGGAGACGGGGGGACCAGTTTTGAGGAGCTTATCCGGGTTATCAGGAATCAGGATCTGACCGCCACGGTCCAGCCCCTGCGGACGGTGCAGCATATCAAGGACGTCATCGATTCGGGCAGCATCGCCATCATCCTCTTCCACACCAGCGGGATCAAAACCAGCCCCGCGGACCCGGCGGAGGATCTCTTCGGGAAATACTACAACGATTCCACGGGCCATTATATCGTAGTCAAGGGTTATTCCCTGGACGGGAAGTATTTGGTGATCCACGATCCCATCCCCAGCGATTGGGGGGTTAACAGCTTCCGCTACGGGGACGAGATCAGCATGATAGGCAAGAACCGGTACTACCCCGCGGCGGAAATCCTGCGGGCCCTGCGCCGCAACGATATGATCGTGGTTCCCCGGGCCATGCTCCCCTAATGCCGGAGTTATCCGGTTCGCGATGTGCTTCGGGGAGCGCTCGTGTGCCGGGCCGGTTCATACATTGAACTTGAAGAACATCACGTCCCCGTCCCGGACGACATACTCCCTGCCCTCGATCCGGTACTTGCCGGCCTCTTTGATCCGGGCCTCGCTGCCGTACCGGAGCAGGTCCTCATAGGAATAGACCTCGGCCTTGATGAAGCCCTTCTCAAAATCCGTATGGATCACCCCCGCGGCCTTGGGGGCGCTGTCCCCGGCCCGGATGGTCCAGGCCCGGCACTCGTCGGCGCCGGCGGTGAAGAAGGTTCTCAGCCCCAGCAGCCGGTAGGCCGCGTGGACCAGGGCGGTAAGCCCCGACTCCTCAAGGCCCAGATCCTCCAGGAAGGCCCGCTTTTCTTCGGGGTCCCGGATGTCCGCCAATTCCGCCTCACACTTGCCGCAGATCACCACCGCCTCGGCGGATTCCGCCGCGGTCCGCTTCCTGACCGCCTCCACATAGGCGTTGCCGGCGGAAGCGGTCCCCTCGTCCACATTGCAGACGTAGATTTGGGGCTTCAGGGTGATGAAGTGGCAGTCAAAGACCGCGGCGCGTTCCTCGCCGGTCAGGGGAACGGCCCGGGCCGCCCCTCCCTGCTCCAGGACCGCCGCGATCTTGTCCAGGGCGGCCAGGGCGGTTTCGGCGGCCTTCTGGTCCACCTTGGCCTGGACCCGGAGGCTGTGCCGGAGCCGTTCCCGGCGTTTTTCCAGGGTGTCCAGGTCCGCCAGGGCCAGCTCAATGGTGATCGCCTCCATATCCGAATCGGGGTCGACGCGGTTGTTCACATGGATAATGTCCGGATCGTCGAAGCAGCGGACCACCTGGGCGATAAGGCCCACCTCCCGGATATGGGAGAGAAACTGGTTTCCCAGGCCTTCCCCCTTTGAGGCCCCCTTGACCAGGCCGGCGATGTCCACGAATTCCACCGACGCGGGGATGGTCCTCTGGGGATTGAAGATACCCCGCAGGGTGTCCAGCCGCTTGTCCGGGACATCCACGATACCCACGTTGGGGTTAATCGTGCAGAAGGGATAATTCGCCGCCTCCGCCGGGGCGGAAGTCAGGGCCGAAAAGATGGTGGACTTGCCCACATTGGGAAGCCCCACGATACCGCAGTTCAGTGCCATGGCTTCTATTGTACGGACCGGGGCCGTCATAATCAAGTAGCACGTACAGGCAGCAGGGGGCTCCTTACCATGCGCGGGGGATAAAGCCGTCGGGTACCGCTATGACGGCGGTTTCCCCGGACTGTTCGATCACGAAAAAACCGCTTTTTATCGCAAAGGGTTTCACCGCCTCGGGAATAATGCCCCCCGCCACCGCTCCCAG
>JAITRV010000234.1 GCA_031288215.1 Spirochaetaceae bacterium
GGTTTTGTGGCCCGCCGCAGGAACGTCACCCCCGGCATCCTCATCGACGGGGTGCTGGAAATTACCGAAGGGCTTTCCCACACGGACGAGATCATTGTCCGGGGCCAGACCCTTTTACAGGACGGCGCCAAGATAAATATCGTTGAGCGTCAGCCACCACTGGCCGCGGCATCGCCCGGAAGCGCGAGTTAAGGGCGCTTAGGATAAGTAAGAAGGACAGACCATGAGTTTTACCAAAACCGTTGTTTCACGGCCCACCACAATTTTTGTTCTTTTCGCGCTCCTCATCATGCTGGGGATATTTGCCTTCATCAATCTTCCCATAGATTTGATGCCGGAGATCAACCCTCCCTACCTGGTGGTGTATACCAGCTATACCGGGGCGGGGCCGGAGGAGGTAGAGCGTTCCGTTACCCGGACTTTGGAGGCCGCCCTCTCCAGCGTCTCCAGCCTTGAATCGGTGAACTCCACTTCCTCCAAGGGTTCCAGCATGGTGATGATGGAGTTTACCTACGGGACGGACCTGGCGGACGCCTCCAATTCCGTCCGGGACGCCCTGGAGCGGGTGCGGAACTACCTGCCCACCGGCGCCGATACTCCGATGATCTTCAAATTCGATCCCTCTATGATCCCCATCATGGGCCTTATCGTAACGGGGAACCGCTCCCCCGAAGAACTGCGGGAGATAACCACCTCCACGATTGTCCCCCGGATCGAGCAGGTCCCCGGGGTAGCCACCGCGTCGGTAAACGGCGGGCGGGAAAAGATCATCCGGGTGGAAATTCCCCAGAACCGGCTTGAGGCCTATGGCCTTACCGTTACCGATATACAAAAGATGCTGGCGGCCAACAACCAGCAGGTTTCCGCGGGAACCATCACCGAGGGGGGGCTTTCCTACATCCTTACGACCCTGGGGGAATACACCTCCCTGGAGGAGATCCGCAGTACCGCCATCAACTACAAGGGGGGCGGGGTTTCCGCGGCGGGGCTGGAACTGCCCAAGACCATATACCTGCGGGACATAGCGAATGTATTCGAGGGCTACCGGGACGAGAGCAGCGTGGTCTATGTCAACGGCCAGACCGCGGTGATGATGCAGGTGCAGAAACAGAGCGGGAAGAATTCGGTCCAGACCGCCAAGGAGCTGCGGACCCGGCTTGCCCGGATCGCCCAGGAGATTCCCCAGGACATCAAGATCACCGAGCTGTTTAACACCACCGATCAAATCGAGAATTCAATTAACCAGGTGGGTTCCAGCGCCCTCATGGGGGCGGCGCTGGCGATCATTATCCTGTTCGTTTTCCTCCGTTCCATTAAGCCTACCCTGATCATCGGGGTCAGTATTCCTGTGTCCATCATCATTACCCTTATGCTGATGTACTTTGCCAACCTTACCCTGAACATGATGACCCTGGCGGGGCTGATCCTGGGGGTAGGGATGCTGGTGGATAACAGTATTGTTATCCTGGAGAATATCTATCACTACCGGGAAAAGGGGGCGAAACTCTCCACCGCCAGCGTTATCGGGACCCAGGAGATGATTATCGCCATTGTGGCATCCACCTTTACTACCATCTGCGTCTTTGCCCCCCTGGTGATGTTCCAGGACATGCTGGAGATGGCGGGGGAAATGTTCGCTGGTCTGGCCTTTACGGTGGTTATCTCCCTGGCCTCGTCCCTGCTGGTCGCTGTTTTCCTGGTGCCGGTACTTTCCAGCCATTACTTCCCCCTGGTTACCCGGAAGCAGAAGCCCCTGCGGGGTTTCCTGGCCCCCGTTGACCGGGCCTTTGAGCGTTTTTTTGAGGGCCTGGACAACGCCTACCGCCGGGCGGTCAACTGGGTCCTGGGCCACAAGGCCCTCACCGTGTTGACGATTCTGGTGTTGTTCGCGGGAAGCGTATTCATGGTCTGGGTCATCGGATGGGTCTTTATGCCCGAACAGGACCAAGACAATGTGTCGATTAACGCCACCCTGCCGATGGGTACTCCCCTGGCGGAGACCGAAGCGACTCTCCGCCGGCTCCAGGTCATTGCGGAGCGGGAGGTCCGCGGCTACAAAACCATTATGCTGAACGCCGGCGGCGGGGGTATGTTCGCCAGCGGGGGCGGTAATACGGGCTCCCTGCGGATCAACCTGCCCCGCTACAACGAGCGGATCATGGACGCCAACCAGATTAAGGACATCGTGCGGAATCACTTCAACGAATTCCCCGGGGTTATTTTTAACTTTGGGGGAGGCATGATGATGGGCGGAGGCAATCCGGTGGACATCGTGATCCGCGCCGACGATCTGGTAAAGGGAAAGGCCCTGGCCGAGCGGATCGCCGCCCTCTTGAAAGACCGGCTCCCGGGGGAGGTAACGGAACCCCAGGTGAGTCTGCAAGACGGCCTTCCCCAGATCGAAATAGAGATCGACCGGGAGCGGGTCTACGCCCTGGGGCTTAACACTTATACTATCGGGAACGAGATCAAGGCCGCGGTGGACGGCATCACCGCCACCCGCTATAAAAGCGGGGGCCACGACTACGATGTCGTGTTAAGCCTGGCGGAGGCGGACCGCAGTACAAGGCCCGCGCTGGACCATATCTTTGTGAACAGCGCGGTGGCGGGGGGACGGGTTCCCCTGTCCAACTTCGCCTCCTACA
>JAITRV010000235.1 GCA_031288215.1 Spirochaetaceae bacterium
TCTTGCCGATGATTGATTATTTTAAGCGGACTTTTCAATTTCTTTCTGCGAGTAATACCCCCCTCTATGCGCAGTTAGCGTCCTATATAAAAATACAGATTCAGTCGGGGGTTTTTAAGCCGGGGGATCAGATGATCGCTGAGAATGAACTCTGCGAGATTCTAAAGGTCAGCCGGACTACGATACGCCAGTGTATGAACCGCCTGGTGGATGAGGGCCTCCTTGTCCGCTACCGGGGGAAGGGTTCCTTTATAGCGGATCAGAAAATACGGCGGAATATCAACTACATGTACAATTTTACGGAAAATATTCGTAACGCGGGAGCGGTTCCAAGTTCGGTGGTTTTGCAAAAGGAGGTTGGCCCGGCGGATCAGATTATCGCCGAAAAACTCTGCCTCCCTCCGGGTAACGCCTTCGTTTTCTTTTTATCCCGCCTGCGTTGCGCCAACGATGAACCGATACTGCTTGAGAAAACCTATATACCCTATTATTTGTGCGAGGGCATAGAAGCCGCTGACTTTTCGCATGCTTCCCTATATGACACGTTGAGCAGCCGGTATTCCCTGAATTTATCCCGTGCGGTGGAAACCATTGAGGCAGTCATTATCAGCGGGGATAATGAAAAGAAACTAAAATGCAAGGGCAGGGTTCCGGGATATAAAATACAACGCATATCTTACCTTGAGTCCAACACGGTTTTTGAATATACCACTTCCGTAACCAGATCCGACAAGTGCGTCTTCCGCCTCGATCTATACAAAAATACCAACTCGATAAAACACAATGTTGATTTTGAGCGCAAGCTGCAAATTTAAACGGAAGAAGCCCCGGTTTATACAGCAGGGCAGACGGGGGTACTCGTGAAGATATTCACTTCTTGCCGGTATTGCGGCCCCCTTCCTTCAAAAAAGCGTACCCGGCCCATAGACCGGGCCGCGCGTTATCGGGTATAATCACCCCGGCGTTCAAGTCCCGGTTGGAGGCGGCGTCAAGGGAGGCAAAAGAACCATGGAACGGTATGTACGGATGACCCTGATGATGACGGCGTTCCTGTGTCTTTCCTGCGCCTCAAAAGAGGCGGCCCCGGAAGAGGCGCCCCTCATCACCTCCGCCACCTACCAGCACACCCAGTACAACGGCCGCCCCCAGGCCGTGGAGGTGAAGGCCGCCAAAGATGACGCCCCCCTGGTCGTCACCTATTTCAGATCCCAGGGGGAACTGGAGGAGGACCGGAACGGCTTTTCCGAAGCGCCGGCGGAGGTAGGGGATTACTATGTCCGCCTTGACCGCCCCGAAGGAAAGGGCTACCGCGAGGGCAGCCGGATCACCATCGAATACCACCTTCAGAAGGCCTTCATCTCCATCACCGCCGATCCGGTCCAGCGCGCCGCCTGGGACGGCAGGCCCAAGACGGTGACGGCGGCGGCGGAACCGCCGGTGGAACTCCTCTTTTTCTACTACGACGACGCCGATCCGGCCGCCCCCCTTCCCGCCGCTCCCCGCGACCGGGGCCGCTACCGGGTGACCGTCATCTTTCCCGGCAATGAGCGGTATATGGGCGCCTCCCGGGAAGTCGCCTTCCTGATAGAATAGCCTGTTTTTGAAACGATGAAAACTGACCGGACGGTTTTGGTGATAGACGATGAAGTAAAGATCCTCACCCTGGTAAAATCCTACCTCGAAATAAACGGGTATACCGCCCTCTGCGCCGCAAGCGGCGGGGAAGGCATGGCGCTTTTCGAGGAGCGGGAGGTGGATCTGATCCTCCTGGACCTGATGCTGCCCGATGTGTCCGGGGAAGAATTCTGCAAGAAGGTCCGGCGATCCTCCGATGCGCCCATCATCATGATCACCGCCAAGGCCGACGAAGAAAGCGTCATCCGGGGCCTTTCCATCGGGGCCGACGACTACGTGTGCAAGCCCTTCAGCCCCCGGCAGCTCATGGCGCGGGTCGAGGCGGCCCTCAGACGAAGCGCCGGCGGGAGAGGCGGGGGGAACGGCGGCGGCGTGCTTTCCTACGGGGGCCTGACGGTCGATACCGAAAACCGGATCGTTACCCTCAACGGGAAAGCGCTTCCCCTCACCCGGGACGAATACCAGATCCTGCGGTTGCTCATGTCCCGGCAGGCGAAGATCTTTACCCGGGAAGAGATCCTGGCGGCGGTAAAGGGAGACGGCTACGAGGGCTTCGACCGTTCCGTGGACACCCACATAAAAAAACTCCGGGCAAAAATCGAGGAGGATCCGAAAACGCCGAAATTTATCAGTACCGTCTACGGCATGGGATACCGGCTGGGCGCCCCATGAAGGGAACCAGGAACGGCCCGTTCACCATCACCCTGCAAAACCGCCTCGCCCTGAGCTACGCCCTCTTTATCAGCCTTGCCCTGGGGCTTTTAACCCTGGTGATCAACCATCTGACGGGCCTCATCTTTAACGGCCTCGTCAAGGACAATATCGCCGAAAAAAGCGGAGAAATCGTCCGGGTCATCGGGGATCTCTACAACCCCTTGGGGAGGAGCTTCGACCACGCCTCCGTTGAGGCCCTCGGGATGCACTTTGTCCATGAAGGCTACCTGGTTACCGTGGAAGACGCGGGGGGAGATGTGGTATGGAACGCCCGTTCCTGCGATATGCAGGAATGCGTGGACGTCATCAGCGGCATCGCCTCCCGGATGGAAGCCAATTTCCGCGTCAACGGCGGGATACAGAAACAGCGCTATCCGGTTTACTCAGGCAGCGGAACCGTGGGAACGATTATCATCGAAACCTACGGCCCCTTTTTCTACAGCGAAACGGAAACCCGCTTCGTCACTTCTATCAACCGGCTCCTGCTCATGGCCACCGCGGTCCTCACCCTTTTCAGCATCGGCATCTCCGTCCTCCTCTCCCGCGCCATCGCCCGGCCGGTCAACAAATCCGCCGAAGCCGCCCGGCAGTTGGCAAAGCGGTTCCGGCGGCGTGAGGCCCCGGCAGCCGATCATGCCCGGTCTCCGGCGGTCAGCATACCGGATCGGTACCAAACCAGGGAACTGGCGGAACTCTCCCGGTCCATCAACGCCCTGGCGGAAGAACTGGAAGCGGGGGAACGCCGGCAGCGGCAACTCATCATCGACATCGCCCACGAGCTGCGGACCCCCCTCGCCTGCCTGCAAGGGGACATCGAGGCCATGATCGACGGCGTGTACCGGCCCGACCGGGAACACCTGGAAAGCTGCCACGAAGAGATCGTCCGGCTTACCGGTCTGGTACAGGATTTGACCACCCTGACCGCCCTCGAAGGGGAGGGCCCTTCCGAACTATCAAAGCCTTTGCATAAAACCGGCTTCGATCTGGCAAAACTGCTGCAGGGCACCGCCGACCAGTTCAGGGCCGCCGCGGGCGAAAAAGGCATCGCCCTGAACCTCCGCCTCCGGGAAAGCCCCGTCATCGCGGATTATGACCGGCTCAAACAGGTCTTCATCAACCTCCTGGCCAACGCCCTCACCTACACCGACCGGGGCAGCATCACCGTCACCGTAGAAGGCGCAGGGGACGCCTCCCCCGCCTGCTGGATCGTCAGCGTCGCCGACACCGGTATCGGCATACCGGAAGGGGATCTCCCCCGCATCTTTGAACGCCTCTACCGCTCCGACAAATCCCGCAGCCGCAGCACCGGCGGGGCGGGAATAGGGCTCGCCATAGCCGCCGCCATCGTTCACGCCCACGGCGGAACCATCGGCGCCGAAAACCGCCGCGACGGAAGCGGCAGCGTCTTCCGGGTGGAACTCCCGCTCCTTAGCGGAATTCGTCCTGGTTGAGGCTCATCACCAGGTCTACGGGCAGGGAGAAGATGATCCCCCCGGCCTTGGTGGCAATGCCGTAGGCCTGGCTGACCGCCTGCATGATGGGGGCCTTCCGTTCCCGGCTGGTGAGGATGATGATGATCTCCTTTTCCTCCTGGACGGAAACCCCGAAGAATTTGACCGGGCCCTTATGGGCCAGCCCCCGGGCGTTGATCACCGTGCCACCCCCGGCGCCCGCCTCCCGGGCTGCGGTCATAAATTCATCGCTGTACCCCTGGTTCACCACGGATACGATGAGATCGTGCTTGATTTCGTTCATATACTCCGCTCCTTCTTGCGGCGCTCCCTTATGGAATGTGATGCCTTTCATCTCGAAGATCTTCATGATGCTTTCCTTAAAGACCTTGAGAATGGGGTTGTTGATCCCCGAGAGGGGAACGGTAAAGGCGATGCCCGCCCCCGCGGCCTGGGCGCCGAGTTTTTTTCTGACCCCCCGGATGAGTTCCGGCGCCATGATAGCCTGTTCAAGGCTGAAAACCACCGCCTTTTCCGTGCTGCCTATCCCCAGGAGGTCGAGGATCTCCGAATTGGCGGTCCCCCTGCCCCGGCTGATAAAATGGAACCGGACATTTTCCTTTTCAAAAACCGCGGACACGTCTTTTTTCTTATTCCAGTCAATGATAAAAACCAGACATTTAATAACCGGTAATTTTTTATCTTCACCCATGAGCGGGTCCCTCCTCAAACTCTGTGATTTCTCCGGCATTCTCCAGACTGATGGCTTCGAGTTCCTGCTCGGTCTTTTGAACGGCGCGTTTCAGCTTCCTGCCGTAAATGAGCCCCATGAACTGGATAACGATCAGCGGAGCCATGGCGACCATGGCGACAATACCGAAGGCATCGGTCATGAGGTCCCCCCCGGTGCCCTCACAGACCCCCATAGCCAGGGGCAAGAGGAAGGTGGAGGTCATGGGGCCGCTGCACACCCCCCCGGAGTCAAAGGCAATGCCGGTAAAGATCCGGGGGACAAAAAAGGTCAAAATCAGGGCGAAGGCATAGCCGGGGATGAGAATCCACATGATGGAAAGACCGGTGAGAATCCGGACCATGGTGATGGCCAGGGCTGCGGCCATCCCGATGGAAAGCCCCCGGTTCATGATCTTCTGGGGTATGGCCCCCGCGGATATTTCCTCGACCTGCTTGGTCAGCACGTGGACCGCGGGCTCCGCCGCCACGATGAAGTAGCCGATCACCATGCCCAGGGGGACCAGAATCCACTTGAAGGGGGAGGCCGCCAGGTCCGATCCCAAAAGGTGCCCCACGGGGATGAAGCCCACGTTGACCCCGGTAAGGAACACCACCAGGCCGATAAAGGTATAGAGGAAGCCCACCCCTATCCGGACGAGCTGGTGCCGTTTGAAACGCCGGGAAATAAGCTGAAAGATCAGGAAGAAAACCACCAGGGCCGCCAGGGCATAGAGGACATCCTGAAGGTAATGGGGCAGTTCCAGGGCGAAGATCTCCACCACATCCCGGGAGGTCTCCACCAGGGGCGCCGTGTGGCCCTCAATATCCGCCCCGGAGGGCCGGAAAAATATCCCCAGGAGGAGGACCGACAGGATGGGCCCGACGCTGCACAGGGCCACGAGGCCGAAGCTGTCGTTCTGGGAGTCCTTATCGCTTCGGATCGACGCGACCCCGACCCCCAGGGCCAGGATAAAGGGCACCGTGATGGGGCCCGTGGTCACCCCCCCGGAATCAAAGGCCACGGGGATAAAATTCCCCGGGGTCAGGAAGGCCATGACAAAGACCAGGACATAAAAGCCCAGCAGGAGGTAGGACAGGCGGATCTTGAAGAAGGTCCTGATGATGGACATGAGCAGGAACAGCCCCACCCCCACGCCGACGGTCAGAATCAAGACCATGGATGGGATGGAGGGCACCTGCCGGGCCAGCACCTGGAGGTCCGGTTCGGCGATGGTGATGATCAGCCCCATGACAAAGCTGATAAAGAGGACCAGGAAGAGATTCGTGGTCTTGGTCAATTGAATTCCGATACCCTCTCCCATGGGCATCATGGCCATATCGGCTCCCAGGGTAAAGAACCCCATCCCGATGATCAGCAGGGCCGACCCGGCCAGGAAGGTGAGTATGGTCCCCGTAGGCATGGGAACCAACACGACACTCACGATAAGGACAATCGCGGTTATGGGAAGCACTGACGAGAAGGCTTCCATGATCTTTGCTCGTAATACTTTGTTCATTCCGTTACCGCC
>JAITRV010000028.1 GCA_031288215.1 Spirochaetaceae bacterium
AACGCGTTGGCGAAGGGGCTCTCCCCGGAAACGATCAGTGAGATTACCGGCCTGGATATTAGCACGGTCAAAAAGATTGCGGGCCAGTAGCGGGCTTAGCCCGAGACTTTGCGGTTGCCCGTGGTACGATGGCAGCGGTGAAGAATCCGATGATAGACGAAGCAATGTCAACACCTTAAGCAGCTACGGCCTCAGAAGAGTCCACAGATTTACCAAAAACCCGCCCTTTTTTTCCACTTGAAAATAGCAAAATGCGGAGCATTTTGCGAGACTTGTTCGATAACTTGGCCTGGAACAACTCTCTACACTAAGGGTGTTTTGGAGGGTCGACGGTGCTACCGTAATGGTGGCATCGGCTGTTTGTTGCTGCCTGGCGCCATCGCGCCCTCCCCTCCCGCAACTAAGCCGGTCCAAAGGGGTCTAACATTTTATCTTGACACTTTCGCGTAATTTGTTATAATAACGAGTATGACAAAATACGTTGAATTTGTCATGCAAAGGATTGGGCATGGCTATGGAGATCAGGGGGACCGGGAGGGCGGTCCCGGTTCGCAGGGTAAGTAACGACGATTTGGCCCGGAACATCGAGACAAGTGATGAGTGGATCCGGTCCCATACGGGGATTGGGGCCCGGCATATTGCCGACGAGGGTACGGCCTGTAGCGATTTGGCGCTGGAGGCGGCACGGGAGGCCCTGGCGATGGCCTGGGGCTGGCAGGGCGGGGACCGGGAGGGCCGGGACCGGGCGGCGGGGGAGCTGGCGAAGGATCTGGATCTTATCGTGCTGGCCACCGCGGGCGCGGATTTTTGCGGCTGTCCTTCCACGGCCTGTGTGGTGCAGGACGGGCTGGGGGCCCGGCAGGCGGCGGCGATGGACATTACCGCGGGCTGTACGGGCTTTGTCTACGGGCTTGAGACCGCCGCAGGGCTTCTGATGACGGGGAAAACCCGGAAGCGGGCCCTGGTTATCGGATCGGAGCTTCTGAGCCGGCTGACAAACTGGGGGGATAGGGGTACCTGCGTGCTGTTTGGCGACGGGGCGGGGGCCGTGGTGCTGGAGAAGACCGGCGCGCCCTCGGAGGGTCCGGGCCGGCGGGGGCTGGTGGGGACGGTGCTGGGGGCGGATGGTTCCGGGGCCGAACACCTCGTGATCCGCCGGGGGGGGACGCGGAATCCCTTCCGGGCCGGGGAAACGGTGGAGCTTCCGCCCCACATCGAGATGAACGGCCAGGCGGTCTACAACTTTGCCGTGAAGGCCTTTACCGATACCTGCAGGCGGCTGATGACGGAGGACGGGATCGGCATCGACGATGTGACCCTTATCGTGCCCCACCAGGCCAATGCCCGGATCGTCCAGGCCGCGGCTAAGCGGCTGGGAATCCCGGAGGAGAAATTCTTCCTCAACATCGGGGAGTACGCCAACACCTCGGCGGCGTCCATTCCCATTGCCCTGGACGAGTTGAACCGGTCCGGCAGGCTAACGCGGGGGGACCTGGTGATGACCGTGGCCTTTGGCGGCGGCCTCACCTTTGGGGGAAATTTAATCGTATGGTAGCGGTGCATGACAACGACGAATGGGACTAATCATAGGGCGGCCGTTTTCCTGTTCCCCGGCCAGGGGGTCCAGTACCCGGGCATGGCCCTGGACCTTGTGGAGACGGGGAGCGCGGGGGTTCGGGAGCTCTTTGAGCTGGCCTCGGGGATCATGGGCAGCGATATGGCGGCCCTGCTGCGGGATAGCGACGCGGAAACCCTGAAACGGGGTGATCTGGCCCAGCCGGCGATTACGCTGGCCAACCTGGCAGCCGCGGCCCTGCTGGGGGAACGGGGTATCCGGCCCCTGGCCTGCGCGGGCCACAGCCTGGGGGAGTACGCGGCCCTCCAAACGGCGGGGATCATCTCCCAGGCGGACTGCTTTACCCTGGTCAAACACCGGGGGGCGGCGATGCAGAGGGCGGCGGAACGGCTGACTGCCGCCGGGACGACACAAGCCGCCGGTATGGCGCAAGCCGCCGGAATGGCGGCAGTTATCGGCCTGGAAGCGGAGCGGGTGGAGTCCTTACTAGCCGAATGGAAGGCGGGGAATGCGGCCCTGGAGCTCTACGCCGCCAATTTCAACTCCCCCCGGCAGACCGTGGTTTCAGGCAGCGCCGAGGCTCTGGCCCTGGCGGAGGAACGCTTTAAGGCGGCGGGGGCCCGGCGGGTCGTGCCCCTCCGGGTGGCCGGTCCCTTTCACTCCCCGCTGATAGCGGCGGCGCTGGAGGAATTCCGCCCCGTCCTTGAGGGGACGGCCTTCCGCGAGCCCCGGATCCCCGTCTACTCCAACGTGACGGGGGAGCGGATCGCTTCCGGGGCGGAGGCGAAGAGCCTGGCCCTGGAACAGATCACCAGGGCCGTGCGCTGGACCGCCGTGGAAGGGGCCCTACAGGAGGCGGGGCCGGAGCTTGTCCTGGAAGTGGGGCCCGGCAAGGTCCTCCAGGGGCTCTGGAAGGACTCAGGCAACGCCCTCCCCTGCTACGCGGCGGGGACGGCGGCGGAGATCGAACATTTATTCGAGAGGTAACACCTTTTGTACGGGAGTGTATATGCGCCTAAGCGATAACAAGGCCCTGGTAACCGGGGCTTCCCGGGGTATAGGCCGGGCCATTACGGAACGGTTCCTGGCGGAGGGGGCGGAGGTCTGGGGCCTGAGTACCGGGGAACCTGAGGATCTGGGGGAACGGATGGCCCGGGCCGGGGGGAAGCTCCACTGGCTAAGCGCCGATCTTGGCGAACTTGCCGCGGTGGAGGGGATCATCGAAAAGGCCCTGGAGGAATCCGGGGGCTTCGACATTGGGGTGAACAACGCGGGCCTTACCCAGGACACGCTTTCCTTTCGGATGAGTCTGGAAAGCTGGCAGAAGGTCCTGGACGTGAATTTGAGCGCCGCCTTCCTTGTGGCCCGGACTCTTGCCAGGGACATGATCCGCCGGCGGGGGGGGTCGATCATCAACATGTCCAGCGTGGTGGGGATCCACGGGAACGGGGGGCAGGCGAACTACGCGGCCAGCAAGGCCGGCCTTATCGGCCTGTCCAAGAGTCTCGCCCGGGAAGTGGCGGGCCGGGGGGTCCGGGTCAACGTCGTGGCCCCCGGCTTTATCGAAAGCGATATGACAAAGGCTATGCCGGAGGCGGCGAGGGAGGAGATGCTCCGGATCATCCCCCTGAAACGGGAGGGCAGGCCGGAGGATGTGGCCGCCGCGGTCCTGTTCCTTGCCTCGGAGGAATCTTCCTACATCACCGGGCAGGTTCTTACCGTGGACGGCGGCATGTTTATTTAGCCTTTTTCAAAACTACGGCAATGGCAGAAATGTATGCCTGAAGCAGGTTTCTGGGGTCCTGGCGGGGCAAAAATACCTCTTGCGCGGTCTTTTTGCCACCCCGCGTTACGGTATAGTGGACATACATTTCTGAATTTCCGTTGTTGTGAATCGTTGATAGAAAGGTAGCTCTTTTCAAAACTTTGTTTTGCAAAGAGCCTTTATTAGGGAGATATGATGAAGCGCAGAGTAGTGATCACGGGGATGGGCTTGGTTTCCCCCCTGGGCAATTCGGTAGCGGAATTCGGGGAATCGTTGAGGGCGGGGAAGAGCGGGATTGCCCCGATTACCGCCTTTGACACCACGGGTTTCGATGTGACCATCGCCGGCGAGGTAAAGGACTTTGATCCCGGCCGCTGGATGGACAAGAAGGAGGCCCGCAAGATGTGCCGCTTTTCCCAGCTTGCCGTGGCCGCCACGGCGCAGGCCCTGGAACAGGCGGGGCTGGTGGAAAGCCGGCCCTTAGAGGGGCAGTCTTCACAGCCCTTCGGGGAACCCCGGAGGGTAAAGGCTAACGCGGAGCGGGTGGCCGTGGTCCTGGGAAACGGCATCGGCGGCTTCGAGGTGGTAAGCGATTCGTTCCGCAAGCTCTTTGACCAGGGGCCCCGCCGCATGCTCCCCCTGACGGTCCCCATGATGATCCCCAACGAGGCGGCGGGGAACATCTCGATGATCTTCGGCACGAAAGGGCCGGCCCTGACCCAGGTTACGGCCTGCGCCTCCGGGGCGGACGCCCTGGGGCAGGCCCTGGACCTGATCCGCGCGGGCCGGGCCGATGTAGCTATAGCCGGGGGCACAGAGGCATGCGTGGTTCCCTTTGCCGTCGGGGGCTTCCAGATGCTCAAGACCCTGTCCACTAAACGCTGCCGCGAGCCGGAGAAGGCCTCCCGGCCCTTTGACGCGGACCGGGACGGCTTTGTACTGGGGGAGGCCGCGGGGGTCCTGATCCTTGAAGGCGAGGAGCACGCCAGGGGCCGGGGCGCCGCCATCCTGGCGGAATTCGCAGGTTACGGCGTCAGCGCCGACGCCTACCACATCACCTCCCCGGACCCCTCCGGCGGGGGGGGCGGCAGGGCCATCAAGCTGGCCCTGGAAGACGCGGGGCTGCGGCCACAGGACGTGCAGTACTACAACGCCCATGGGACTTCCACGGAGATCAACGATCCCACGGAGACGAAGATGATCAAGTACGCCTTTGGGGATCACGCCTATAAGATGAAGGTCTCCAGCATCAAGAGCATGACCGGCCACTGTATCGCCGGGTCCGGGGGCATTGAGGCCATCGCCTGCGTCCTTGCCATCCGGGAGGGCTTCTACCCCCCCACGATCAACCTGGACACGCCGGACCCCGCCTGCGACCTGGACTACGTGCCGAACAAGGTCCAGTACGGGGAGATCCGCGCGGCCCTTTCGGGGAACCTGGGCTTTGGCGGGCACAACGGAGTCGTGGCCTTTAAGCGGTACGAGGAGTAATGTATGAGTGAAACGGCGAGTGAAATAGAATCCCTCCTGCCCCACCGGGAGCCCTTTCTCTTTGTTGACGAGATCATCAGCGCGGACAAGGACCGGATCAGCGCCCGGCATGTGTTTACCGAGGGGGAATTCTTCTTCCGGGGCCACTTTCCCCAGTACCCGGTGGTGCCGGGGGTGATCCTGGTGGAGACCATGGCCCAGTCCGGCGGCGCGGGCCTGCGGAAACTGGGTATCCTGGGGGACGGCGCCCTGTTTTTCCTTGCCACGGTGGACAAGGTGAAGTTCCG
>JAITRV010000039.1 GCA_031288215.1 Spirochaetaceae bacterium
CGGGCCGGGGAGGTTTCGCGGGAAATCGCCTTTATGAAGGAAAACGAAGAGCGGGGGGCAATTCTGATCCGCGCCCTGCGGGAGGGCCGCATCCCCGAGCGGATCTGCCACAACGACACCAAGATGAACAACATCCTCATCGACAACGCGGATTCCCAGGCGCTATGCCTGACCGACATGGACACGGTGATGCCCGGATCCAGCCTCTTCGATGTGGGGGATCTTATCCGCACCGTGGCGACCCGATCCATGGAGGACGAGCAGGACCTTTCCAAAGTCGTTTTTGATCCCGAATACTTTGAAGCGCTCCTCCGGGGCTACCTGTCGGAGGCCGCGGTGTTCCTCACCGGGGAGGAAAAGAAACTCCTGGCCGAATCGGGGCGGAGCTTTGCCCAGATCATGGGGCTCCGGTTTTTGACGGATTACCTTGAGGGGGATCGGTACTACCATATCGCCCGGCCGGAGCATAACCTTGACCGGTGCCGCAACCAGATAGCGCTGATCAGATCCATGGACGCCCGCTGGGAGCAGGCGCTGGAGATAGCCGGCAGGCTGACGGCATAAACGCGGTTGTTTCGGAGTCCCCCTGGGGGCTTCCGTATAAATATTGCAGAGGAATGGAGGAACAAAGTATGAAAAAAGCGCTTTTTGTGGGAGCGGCCCTGGCGGCTGCGGCGGTTCTGGTTCTTGGCGGCTGCGCCAAAAAAGATGACGGCGCGGCAAAGCTGGTGTATTGGTCCATGTGGAACGAAAGCGAGCCCCAGGGCCAGGTGATCGCCCGGGCCGCGGAGGCTTTTACCAAAGAGACGGGCATCGAGGTTGACATCAACTTTAACGGCAGGGATATTCGCAAGACCCTGCAGCCCGCGCTGGACGCCGGAGAAGTCATCGACCTTTTCGATGAGGATATTGAACGGGTAACCAACACCTGGGGCTCCTACCTTTTGCCCCTGGACGGCTATGTCGGGCAATCCTATCCCACCACCGGGGGACAGCCCTTCGGCTCCGTGGTGAACCAGACCCTGCTGGATCTGGCAAGGCAGTTGGGCGGCGGTTCGATAAAGAACATCCCCTACCAGCCCTCGGCCTTTGTCACCATGTACAACAAGGATCTGTTCAACCAGGCGGGAATAAGCGCTCCTCCGACAACCTGGAACGAAATGCTTGACGCGTGCGCCAAGCTCAAGGCCGCCGGCATAACGGGCATTACCGTGGACGACGCGTACATGGCCTGTCTTTTTGGGTACACCATGGACCGCATGATCGGCATGGACGCCACCCTGGCCATGGCGCTGAACAACGACTTTACCGGCCCCCAGGTTTTAGCTTTTGGCGAACTCTGGGCAACCATGGCAAGGAACGGCTACATCAGCCCCAAGGCCGCGTCGAACATCTACCCCGCGGGCCAGGTTGAAGAAATCGCCACCGGCAGAGTGGCCATGTACCTGAACGGCACTTGGCTTCCCAACGAAATCAAGGGCAACAACCCCAACATGAACTGGGGCGCCTTCGCCTGGCCCGCCATCGGCAACGGCGACGGGATCAACGCCAACAACTTCGGCGCCCAGAGCTTTGGGGTGAACAAAAACAGCAAATACCCCGACGAAGCCTTCCGGTTTATCGTCCATCTTACCACCGGCGAGTGGGACGCGACCCTGGCGGAAGAAAGCATCGGCATCCCCATGGGCAATTCCTCTATCTGGCCCGCGGCGCTGGCGGAGGCCAAGGCGGTGGTGGACTCGACCACCCTGCGGCTCCCCTGGGCGGTCGGCATGGAAGACAACCCGGACATCAACGCGAAGATCAAGGAAAATTTCGCCCGCCTGATACAGGGCAGCCTGAACGCCGCCCAGTTCGCGGCGGCAATGGCGAGATAACAGAGAATCTAACTGCCGGCCCGCGCGGCCGGCGGTTAGATCTCCGGCTTTTACGGGAGGCGCGGTCATGCTCAAGGCAAACAAACCGGTTATTATCACCTTTCTTGCGCCGGCGGCGCTGTGTTATGTGCTGGTCTTTCTCTATCCCACCTTCCGCACCCTGGCGATGAGTTTTTTCAGGGTGGAAAGCGTGTCGTCCCCCATGGCAAACTGGGACTTTGCCGGCCTTGCCAATTACGCGAAGCTCTTCAGGACGCCGATTTTTCTGCAATCCCTGAAGAATATCGGGAGGATCTGGTTTGTCGGCGGATGCGCCGTCATGATCCTGGCGCTGATCTTCGCCGTCATCCTGACCAACAACACGGGGAGGATGCGGGGGACAAAATTTTTCAGAAGCGCAATCTATCTGCCCAATGTGGTCAGCGCGGTCGCCATGGGAACCATGTGGATCAACTACGCGTACAATTCCGATTACGGCCTGCTCCACAGCATCCTTGCGGGCCTGGGTTTTGAGGCGGCGAGCCATACCCTGTGGACTGCGCCGGGCCAGCTTTTCTGGAGCATGCTCGCGGCGTACTGTTTCGGCATGGTGGGGTACCACATGCTGATATTCATCAGCGGCATTGAGCAAATCCCCAGGGATTTTTATGAAGCCGCGTTCCTTGACGGAGCCAACATACTGCAGCGGTTCTTTTTTGTGACCATTCCCAATATGCGGGGGGTTATCCGCACCAATGTGGTCATGTGGACGGTCTTTACGGTGGGCTTCTTTGTGTGGGGGCAGTTGTTCAGCCCGGTGAATCTTTCCAACGACACGGTGGCTCCCATGAACTATATGTACGAGCTGGTCTTCGGCTCCTCCTCCTCCGCTGCCACCGCCCGGGATTCTGGAGCGGGCGCGGCAATCGGAGTAATACTGATGCTGAGCGTGGTCGCCATATTTTTTGCGACCAATTTTATCGTAAAAAACGACGACGCGGAACTGTAAGGAAGGGAAACCATGCAGAAGAAACAGTATTTGTACACCGGCATCGGCTACCTCATCGTGGGGGCCTGGGTCCTGTTCACCTTTGTGCTTATCGGCTGGGTCTTTTTCGCGTCCCTTTCCACGTCCAGCGAAATATTTTCCAACCATATGTTCCAGTTCAGAACCGGCTTTCATTTTGAAAATTATGTAAAGGCCTGGACCACCCAAAAGGTTTCGGTCTTTTTTATGAATTCCCTTCTGTACACCCTGGTGTCCTGCGCGGCGGTGGTCATTATTGCCGCGCCGGCGGCGTATGCCCTCTCCCGGTTCCGGTTTGCCGGAAGCGGCTTTATCCAGAATATGTTTGCCGCGGCCCTGGGCATTCCGGTGATCATGATCATCATGCCCCTGTTCGGGATGGTGTCCGCCCTGCGCCTCACCAACAACCGCTGGGTGTTGATGTTGCTCTACACCGCGATGAACGTGCCCTTCGGCGTCTTCTTCCTCCTGGCTTTTTTCAGAAACCTGTCCTTTACCTATGAGGAGGCCGCGGCCATCGACGGCTGTTCGCCCATCGGAACCTTTTGGCGGATCATGTTTCCCCT
>JAITRV010000060.1 GCA_031288215.1 Spirochaetaceae bacterium
AACCACGGACCACACGGACAAACACGGACAAATACATGAATTTCAAACAACAAGTCCGTGTTGGTCCGTGTGTGTCCGTGGTTTTTCTTCTTTTTTTGAGTAAATGCAGGAGCCCTGGGCCGGTAACCCTTTGGCGGCCCCGGTTGTTGTATTAACCAGGGGCTCCCGTGAGGCGCCTGATGCCGGGTGATTGAAAAGCGGTAGATTATAAATTATAGTAAAAAGCCGGGATAGTAAAAAGCCGGGGCTTTTTAGAACATATCAGGAGTTTTGCATGATGAAAAGAAAAGCGGGGGTATTGCTTCTCACGCTGCTTTTTTTAGGGGTCATTGGTACCGCCGCTGCCCAGGAGGAAGATCCGGGGCAGCCGGAGGAAATCGAGGAAGAACCGCCGCTGGATACGGATTGGTCCTATGTGGATGTCCCCCTTTATTCCCGGGGGGATAAGACCTTTGTCATCACCGTGGGCGTCATCTTTCCCGTCCTTTTTATCGACGAGGAGGGGATTCTGGATAATAAGATGAAGGTGATGGGCGGGGCCGGATCTCTGGCCTTTAACTATTTTTTGGATTCCCATCTCTTTGTGGGGGGGGAGATCGGGGGGATGTTTGGAGGCACCCGGGGGGAGAATTTTCTATTCATTATCCCCATGGGGGCCCGGATCGGGTATCAGTTTGTGATGAACCGCTTTGAATTTCCCCTGTCCCTGATGCTGGGAGGGGCGCCCCAGCAGTATCTGGAAAAGAATCATTTGAGCCTTTTCCTGAAACCGGAAGCCTCGGTCTTTTGGCGTTTCAGCCCGAGCTGGTCCTTCGGCCTCAATACCGCCTGGTGGTTCGTTCCCCAATGGAGTTCCCATACGGCCTTCGGCAACTTTGTGGAACTGACCCTTTCCGCCCGGTACCATTTTTAAGGAGGATCGGATGAAAAACATACGCCTGAAACCGGAAGCCCGCTCCGGGTTATTCCTGGTTTTACTTTTTTGCCCGGTGATCTTTCTCCTGGGCTCCTGCAATCAGGACCCTCTTTTTTACGATATATCCAATGAGGTAAAGCCCAAAGAACCGGTCATTCCGGGAACGCCTACCAAAATCGTTGAAGCCGGCGGGAAGCTCTACGTGTCGAACCGGACCGATCTCTTCGAGTTCAGCCAGGGGTCCTGGAACCGGATCGCCGGGCCTCCGGGACGGATTACGGATCTGGCCTCCGGGGAAAGCGGCCCGTACTGCATTACCGAGGATTCCCGTTTGTACAGCGGTTCCGGCAGCGTGTGGACCCCGGTAGACAACCAAAACCTTGAGGGATACACCCTCCAGTCCATTTACGGAGAGGGCGGCAGCCTCTTCATCGGCGCTTCCCGGGAGGGAGACGGATACCATCACTATGCCGTCTTCACCGGCTCCGGGGGGGCAGTGATTTCCGGCTCCGGGGAGGGATTCCGCCTCCGGGGGGCGGTTTCCGGCTATTTTGCCCTGGGGAACGGGATCTATCAGGCCTCCGGGGGAAGCCCCCTTCCCGGGTCCACCGGCAGGGATATTCTGGCCATGATCCAACTGCCCGATAATACCATCGCGGCCTCTACCAAGGACGGGCATCTCCTGTATGGGAGCGGCTCCAGCTTTACCGCGGTGAGTACGGGGTATAAATTTGACCGGGCCCTGGCGGTGTACCGGGGGACCGGGGGCGCGCTCCTGCTTTTGGTGGGGATATATACCAAGGGGTATATGGAACTGGACCTGGGCAGCGGCGGTTCCTTCCCCAGCGGCAGGGCATCCCTTAAATCCCCGGGGGAGGGGGTCTATGGGGTGAATACCACCGTCCACAATTATCCCCGGTACAATGCGACCCTGGGACAGTACGCCCTGGTCTCCCTGTACCAGTCGGATGCGAAAGCCCTGCCCCTTTTCGCGTCCACCGTGGGGAAGGGGCTCAACGCCTACCAGGAGTTGAACGAAGGCTGGCAGTGGAACGCTTATTAGGAGGGGATTTCCCCTTCTAAGGAGGTAAGATGTCTGACCTCTTCAGCGCCTCCGGGGATCAACATGACGGCCCCCTGGCGGACCGGATGCGGCCCCGGACCCTGGACGACCTCATCGGCCAGGACCATATCGTCGGCCCCGGCCGGCTCCTGCGGCGGGCCATTCAGGCTGACCGGCTTTCCTCCCTGATCTTCTACGGCCCCCCGGGAACAGGCAAAACCAGCCTGGCCCGGGTCATTGCCAATACCACCCGGGCAGCCTTTGAAAGCCTCAACGCGGTCCTCACGGGAATCAAGGACATTCGGGAAGCCATCGACCGCTCCGATGAACGCCGGCGGCTCTACGGCCGGCGGACCATCCTCTTCGTGGACGAGGTCCACCGGTGGAACAAGGCCCAGCAGGACGCCCTCCTCCCCTGGGTGGAAAACGGCACGGTGATCCTCATCGGGGCCACCACGGAAAACCCCTTCTTCGAGGTGAACCGGGCCCTGGTAAGCCGGAGCCGGATCTTCCAGCTCAAATCCCTTACCCCGGAGGACCTCCGGGAAACCGCCCGCAGGACCCTGGCGGACCGGGAACGGGGTTACGGCCGGTGGCGGGTGGTCTTTGAGGAGGGGGCCCTGGAACACCTGGTGGAAGTGGCCGGGGGGGACGCCCGGAGCCTCCTCAACGCCCTGGAACTGGCAATAGAAACCTCCTGGCTCCCGGAAAATTCCGCCGCTTCCGCCCCCTGGCCTCCCCCGGAAGGGGCGGAGATCCGGATCTCCCTGGCCGCCGCGGAGGAGAGCATCCAGCGCCGGGCGGTCCTCTATGACCGGGACGGGGACTACCACTTCGATACCATCAGCGCCTTCATCAAGAGCGTCCGGGGAAGCGACCCCGACGCGGCCCTCTACTGGCTGGCCAAGATGGTCCGGGCCGGGGAGGACCCGGCGTTTATCTTCCGGCGGATGATCATCCTGGCCGGCGAGGACGTGGGCATGGCGGACCCCCAGGCGGTAGGCGTGGTCGTCGCCTGCGCCCAGGCCTTTGAACGGATAGGCTTTCCCGAGGGCAACTTCCCCCTGGCCCACGCCTGCCTCTACCTGGCCACCGCGCCGAAATCCAATACCGCCATGGGTTTCTTCGACGCCCTGGGGGAGGTCGAAAAGGAGGACGCGGAGGTCCCGGGCCACCTCCGGGACGCCAACCGGGACGCCGAGGGCTTCGGCCACGGGGACGGCTATATCTACCCCCACGCCTACCGGGATCACTGGGCGGCCCAGCAGTACCTGCCCCGGCCCCTCCGGGGGAAGACCTTCTACCTCCCCTCCCGGATAGGCTACGAGGGCCGGATCCGGGAGGAGGTGCTGCGGAAGCGGGAACTCCAGGCGGCGGTTATCCTGGGGGACGAGGCGGGCGGCCCGGGGGAGGGGGAAGTCCTGTCCTGGTCCGCCGCGGCCAAAGGCCGGGAGGGCTGGTTCAAGCGGCTGGAGTCGGGCCGGAGCGCCCTCCTCCTGGCGGACCGGGACGCCATCCTGGGCCAATGCGCCCCGGCCCGGCACCACCGGATCCTCATCCCCGCCGCCAACGACGGCCTCCTCCTGTGGGAAAGCCTGCGCCGGGTCCCCGAGGGGCTGGCGGCGGCCCTGACCGACACGGAGGCCGCCCGGGACGCCCTGATCCGCTACACCGCCGCCCTGGATGAGCCGGAACAGCCGGAAATCGCCTGCTACCCCCCGGGCCGCCTCCCCTCGCCGGAGGAAGCGGCGGCGCTGTTCTCCACGCCGGTCTTCGACCACATCCTGGCCCGGGAGCCCTGGCGCCGGGGTTTCGCCCCTCCCCCGGGGGCGGGACCCAAAGCCGGCGCCCCGGAGGCCGCCCTGGCCGCCTTTGCCGGGAATGCCCGGCGGCTCCTCGCCTCCGGGGGGAATCTGGTGATCCTCCAGTCCCCCCCCCGGCTGGGGGAGCGGATCTCCCGGATCATCCGGGAGGAATGCGGGGCCCCGGCGTCCCTGGCGGACGCGCTGGAGCGGGCGGAGCAGGCGTTCTTCGCCGCCCCGGGAGGCGCTGATTCCCGGCGCTGGACCTGGGACGGCGGGACCCTGGAGGAAGCCTTTGCCGGGGCGGGCTTCACAACCGCCTTGACGGTGCTGGATCAGGGCGAGGAACGGCTCCTCCTGGAACGGGACCTGGGGGCCTGGTTTGACCGGGATCATTCCCCCTGGGGGGCCTTCATTGAGGAAGCCCTGGGGGCGGAGGACTTCGGGGCAATCCGGGACCTCCTCGCCGTCCGCGCCAAGGAGGGGCCCATCCGGTGGAAGTGGAAAAGCCTCCTGCTCAGATGCCGGTCTTGAGGTGCCGGTCCGGGGATCGCGGTGACGCGGCGCCTTGCATTTTTACGGTTTTTTATATATATTAGAAGCACAATGATAAGAGAAGGGACAGGTATTTGACCTTTTGGGGAGCCGGTGGAAAAAGCGCGGCGTTTTTTGAAAAAAACGCTCAAGTATTTCCGGCAAGATGCCGAAAATAGCAATGGTTATGTTTTTCAACCTTGAGGAGCCATGATTCGCGGTGATGGTCCCCCGGGGGGGAGCGGCGCTTATACAATATATCGGCCGCCGTTTGAGAAACTTAACTAAAAAACGGGGCAAGGATGCCCCGGACTTCTTTCAAGGAGGATGATATGATCATCAACCACAATTTGAGCGCAATGTTCGCCGACAGATCCCTCAAAGCTACCAATGACGTCATGGCCAAATCGATGGAGAAGCTTACTTCCGGGCTCAGGATTAACCGGGCCGGGGACGATGCCTCGGGCCTCGCGGTTTCGGAGAAAATGCGGAGCCAGATCCGGGGCTTAAACCAGGCGTCCGCCAACGCGGCCAACGGGATTTCCTTTATCCAGACCAGTGAGGGGTACCTCCAGGAAACCCAGGATATCCTGCAGCGGATCCGGGAATTGGCGGTGCAATCCGCCAACGGGATCTATACCGCGGAGGACCGGATGCAGATCCAGGTGGAAGTTTCCCAACTGGTGGACGAGATCGACCGGATCGCCAGCCATGCCCAGTTCAACGGGATGAACATGCTCACCGGCCGTTTTGCCCGGCAAACCGGGGATAACATCGTTACCGCGTCCATGTGGCTTCATGTCGGCGCCAATATGGACCAACGGGAACAGGTGTTCATCGGCACCATGACCTCCGCGGGGCTGGGGATCCGCGGCGTCGAGGATCAGAGCTTCGTGAGCCTGGAAACCCCGGAGGATTCCAACCGGGCCATCGGCACCCTGGACACCGCACTCAGGCTCATCAGCAAACAGCGGGCGGATCTGGGCGCCTACCAGAACCGGTTGGAACATGCCATTGGGGGGCTGGACATAAGCGCCGAGAACCTCCAGGCTTCGGAATCCCGAATCAGGGATACCAACATGGCCAACCAGATGGTGTCCTTTACCCGGGACCAGATCCTTTCCCAATCGGGGACGGCTATGCTGGCCCAGGCAAACCAGCGGACCGCTTCGGTCTTGCAACTTCTCCAATAGGGGATTACAGTAAAAAAAGGAGGTTTAAGCGGAGGAAGCGGGGAAAGGCCCCGTTTCCTCCGGGGGTTTTTAACAGATACCTTCTGTTGAGGCGCGGGACGGCAGGGATCGTTCATTAGGAATCTGGGAATGACCGGATCTGATGAACGATTCGTTCCGTTTCCGGAGCTTTGGGAGAGCCGGCGCGACGGTTCTCCCGGGGTGAAGGTCCTGCGGTTCGGCCCCGGCAGGGAAAGCCGGGGTTATCAACACATGGAGGGTTATATATGATAATTAATCATAATATGAGCGCCTTATACGCCAACCGTAATCTCGGGTTAACCCAGACCGAAGTAGCGAAGAGCATTGAACGCTTGAGCAGCGGTCAGCGGATCAACCGGGCAGCGGATGACGCTTCCGGACTCGCGGTTTCCGAAAAAATGCGGAGCCAGATCCGGGGGTTAAATCAGGCGGAGCGTAACATCCAGAACGGGGTATCTTTTATTCAGACCTCCGAAGGTTATCTTCAGGAGACCCAGGATATCCTGCACCGGCTGAGGGAACTGTCGGTCCAGTCCGCCAACGGTATCTATACCGATGAGGACCGGATGCAGATCCAGGTTGAGGTGTCCCAGTTAATTGATGAAGTCAACCGTATCGCGAGCCATGCTCAATTTAACGGTATGAACATCATGACCGGGGCCTTTGCCCGGGATTCGGCAATAAACCGGGTTATGCAGTTCCAGGTCGGGGCCAATATGGACCAGAATGAACGGGTCTATATCGGGACCATGACCGCCCAGGGGCTGGGGTTACAGAACGCTCAGGGAGAGGGTGAGGTGATCAATATCACCTCCCCGGAGAGTGCCAATCAGGCTATCGGTTCCCTGGATTCCGCGTTACGGCAGCTTTCAAAGCAGCGGGCGGATCTGGGGGCTTATCAGAACCGGTTCGAAATGGCCGCCGAGGGAGTCGCCATTGCGGCGGAAAATCTTCAGGCGTCCGAGTCCCGGATTCGGGATGCGGATATGGCATCGGAGATGGTTACCTATACCAGGGATCAAATCCTGTCCCAGGCGGGGAACGCCATGTTGGCCCAGGCCAATGTGCGGACCCAGTCGGTGCTCCAACTCCTTGGGTAAACCGGGTAAGCGCAGTGCCGCGTTGAAGAGACTGCTGGACGTCGTCTTTTGAACGCGGGACGGGGAAGTTCGCGCCCTTTCCCGTCTTCTTTTGAACCGGACATTCTTACATGGAGGTAAGAATTTTAGATATTTGACATTTTTACGGTATCTTTTTTACAGGACAGGGTTCCGTTGAAATGCCGATACAGGGAAGTATTATGAGTATACAAATTGCTACCGCGGGCAGCGGGGTAACTCCTGCTCCGTTGCCGGAATCCCGTCAAACGGAACACGCCGCTGTTCGGAAAACAGCCGCGCCGCTGCCGGGAAACGCACCCCACAGAGCCGTGGAATCGAGCGCCGCCGATCTTGAGCGGGTAAGCCTTGCCCTCAACCGTAAACTCAGGTTTACGGTTGATTACGAATCCCACGAAATAACCGTAAAGGTGATAGACCCGGAGACCGATAAAGTAATCAAGATTCTGCCCCCGGAAGAACTTCAGAGGCTGCACAGCAGAATCCAGGAAACCATTGGTTTCCTCTTTGACGAGCGGGTGTAAGGAAAAGCCGCCGAACCGGGACTTTTCACGAAAAATCCAAATCCGGGGGTTAGTGCCGGGGAAAATGTTAGCGGGATATGTCGGACATCTATGTACCGGGCGTAAAAAGCCGGTTTAATACAGAAAAACTCATTGAAGACCTGATGAAGGTCGAGCGCGTCCCCAAAGAACGCGTTGAAAAGAACATTGAGCAGTTAAAAAATCAAAAGACCTACTGGCAGGATGTGGGCCGGCGCATGACGGCCCTCAAGGACAGCGCCCGGCTGCTCTTTTCTTTCCAGAACCCCTTCAGCGACCGTATCGTTAATTCGCAGGACAGTTCCGTCATCACCGGTTCCGCCACACGGGAGGCCCTTGAACAGGAACGCAGCTTTACGGTAAAGCAGATCGCCCAGGCGGATCGCTTTCTTTCCGCGCCCCTCGACGACAACTTCAGGATAGAACCGGGAAACTACACCTTTACCGTGGGAAAAGACGAGGTGAACTTCAATTTTCGCGGGGGAACCCTGAGGGAATTCACCGAATCGCTTAACAGGCGCGGAAAAAACGTGGT
>JAITRV010000087.1 GCA_031288215.1 Spirochaetaceae bacterium
CCGGGCGGAATTCGTAGCGGACCGAATCGACCCGGGCCTGCGGGGGTCCCCGGCGGAGCCAACTGAGGAAGGCCTCAAGCTGCGGGCTCGTGCCTTCGGCAAGGGCCTCCACGGCGCCGCTTCCGGTATTCCGCACCCACCCCGTGAGGCCGAGCCGTTGAGCCTCCCGGTAGGCGGAATACCGGAAGCCCACCCCCTGCACCCGGCCTTCTACCAGGGCATAAACGGCGGCCTTCCCCTTCGTCGGGGCCCCGGCATTCCCGGTCACGGCTCCCCCTCCGCTGCCGCGTCCTCCGCCTCCAAGAGATGCGCTATCACCGGACCGGAAAAGCCCTCCCGTTTCAAGCCGTAGGCCCTGCCATTGGGGCCGCAGGCCCTCCCATAGGCCCTGCCGGTGAGGTAGCCCTTTAAGAGGGCCAGCTCGGTCTCAAAGTCCAGGACCGAGTGCAGGGCTTCCTGGGCCGCGGCGGCGGCGATACCCCGGCGGCGCAGGCCCGCGAGGAGCCGGAGGGGGCTTTCCCCGGAACGGCCCAGCCGGGAGCGGAGCCACCGGACGGCGTAGCGTTCGTCGCTGAGGATCTCCAGGCTCATCAGGCGGGAAATCACCGCCGCCACGGGAGGGGCGGGATGGCCCCGGCGTTGAAGTTTGAGGGAAGTGCCCCGGCAGGTCTGTTCCGCCCGGGCGACCAGCCTCAGCGCGGCCCGTTCCGCCCGGTAACAGGCCGCGGCGAAACGGAGGGCCCTTTCCTCCGGGTCGGACAACTCCTTTCCGGGGAAAAAATATTCACTTTCCCGGTATTCATCGGGTAAATAGGGGATTTTAAGGGAAAGCTGGGAACCGTCGGAAAAGCCGATCTTCAGAACCTCTCCGGTTTCGGAGCCGGTTCCCGCCTTCAGGGACTCCACCGTCATGGAGTTGGAACGGTCAAGCCGCCGGCTTTACCGCTTGGAGAACTGGAAACGCCTGCGGGCGCCGGCCTGGCCGTATTTTTTCCGTTCCACCATCCGGGGGTCCCGGGTCAGAAAGCCGTTGTTCCGGAGGCTCACATAGTTTTCCTGGTCCACCTGGCAGAGGGCCCGGGCCAGGCCGTGACGGCAGGCGCCGGCCTGGCCGTTGCAGCCGCCCCCATAGACATTGATCGTAATGTCGAATTTGTTCTCATTGGCGGTAACCATCAGGGGCTGGCGCACCATCATGGCGTGTTCCCCCTGGGGAAAATACTGGGCCAATTCCCGGCCGTTCACCGTAATTTTACCGGCCCCGTCCCGGACATACACCCGGGCCACGGAGGTTTTTCTTCTGCCGGTACCGATACCAAGATTCTTCGTCACGCTTCACCTCTTCATTGCACTTCGATAAGCTGGGGGTTCTGGGCCGCATGGGGATGTTCAGGCCCCGAATAGACCTTGACGTTCTTCAGGAGCTTCCGTCCCAAGGGGCCCTTGGGGAGCATCCCCTTGATGGCCGCTTCCAGGGGGAAGGTGGGATGCCGTTCCGCGGCCTTGGCATAGGGAATTTCCTTAAGCCCCCCCACATACCCCGAGTGCCGGTAATAGATCTTCTGCTGGGCCTTTCTGCCGCTTACCGCGATTTTTCCCGCGTTCACCACCACCACATAGTCCCCTACTTCCTGATGGGGAGCGAAAATCGCCTTTTCCTTTCCCCGGACTATGGAAGCCGCCTTGGCCGCGACCCTGCCGAGGATCTTCCCATCGGCATCAATCACAAACCATTTCCGTTCCACCTCGGCGGGTTTAATAAAAACAGTCTTCATATATAATCCTTTTTCCTGCTATAATATGTCATGTCCTCGATGTATCTTCTCAAAAAATCACCGCTCGGTTCGTGCATTATCCTCTCACAAAGGCAGCCGGAATGTCAAGAGGGCGCGCGGAACCTTCCGGCGCCCGGCCGGATCCTGAAACCGGTTCGTGGTACGGTTGTTTTTTTTGAAATATAGTGATACTATATAGGTAATAGGAGAATATTATGTTAGAAGATCGGGTAAAGACGGCTTTGGACGTGGTAAGGCCCTCCCTTCAGGCGGATGGCGGGGATGTGGAATTCGTTTCCGTATCCGATGACGGGACGGTTTCGCTGAAACTCACCGGGGCCTGCGGCGGATGCCCCATGGCCCAGATGACCCTCAAGATGGGAATCGAAAACTTTTTGAAGAAGGAAATTCCCGAAGTAAGCGCCGTTGTAGGGGTCTAGCGGCCTGCCGCACCGGTAAATTTTGTACTCGGGGCGTCTTGGACGTCCCTTTACGCGCAAAAATCCCGAGTCTCCGGCTTCCGTGAAATCGAAGGGGTGAACCAACGGTGCGATGCGCTTGGTAGGATATAAATATTCATAGAAGGAGTTCGCCATGAAGTCAACGCTGAAAATCGAAGGGATGTCCTGCGACCACTGTGTCCGGCATGTAACCAATGCCCTGAAAGGCCTTGAGGGGGTGAAGTCCGCCGAAGTGGACTTAAAGAAAAAGACCGCCCAGGTCGAACACGCCGACGGGGTAAGCCTGGATGCGTTGAAAGCCGCGGTTTCCGAAGCCGGATACGAGGTAGTGGCGTAGCGGCCTGTTACGCCGGTGTGCTCAGGGCCTTTGGCGCCCCTTCATGCAAAAAATCCACAAGTGCAACAGGCTGCTAGAAAAGCCTACATAAATGTAGTACCATGCATCCATGGAATCTACCACGGCAACCGAAACAGTTTTAGCTTACCAGGAACGGGCGGAATTGGAACTGCTCCTCGAGATTACCCGGACCCTGGACAAACACGTGGAACTGAGGAGCGCCCTGCGGCCGGTTTTGAGCCTCCTGGAGGTTCGGGCGGGTCTGACCTGGGGCATGGTAACCCTTCTGGACCGGGCCACGGGCCTGCTGAAGATCGAAGAGGCCTACGGCCTTACCTCGGAGGAGAAGGATCGGGGGATCTACCGGCTGGGGGAGGGACTGGTCGGCAGGGTCTTTGAGTCGGGGCTCCCGATTATCGTACCGGACCTCTCCCGGGACACCCGCTTTCTCAACCGGGCAAAGAGCCGCACCCAGGCGGATATGGAGGGGCTCAGCTATTACTGCGTCCCCATCCGTTCCGGGGGAGGGGTCATCGGGACCCTCAGCGCGGAACGGCGGATCCGGGAAGGGGAGGCGGAGGCCCGGATGATGCGGGACCGGGCCCTCCTGGAACAGGTTTCCGGGATTATTGCCGATTCCGCCAAACTCCGGGAGCGGATCCTGGAGGAACAGTTCCGGCTCCGGCAGAAAGAGACGGTGGATGTCCTGGAGGACGAGCGGGCCGGCAGGGTCCAGGGAGGGCGGATCGCTCCGGAGAGCGACATCATCGGGACCAGCAAGAAGATGCGGAACCTCCACGAAATGATAGCCCAGGTGGCCCCCAGCGATGCCACGGTGCTGATTACCGGGGAGAGCGGGACCGGCAAGGAACTGGTGGCCGCGGAACTGCACCGGCTTTCCAAGCGGGCCGGGGAGGCGTTTATCAAGATCAACTGCGCGGCCCTCCCGGAATCGATTATCGAGAGCGAACTTTTCGGTCATGAAAAGGGGGCTTTTACCGGGGCCACCAGCCAACGGAAGGGACGTTTTGAACTTGCCCACCGGGGAACCATCTTCCTCGACGAAATCGGGGATCTTTCTCCCCAGATCCAGGTAAAACTCCTGCGGGTCCTCCAGGAACGGGAACTGGAACGGGTCGGGGGGACTTCCACGATTAAAGTGGATGTCCGGCTCGTCGCCGCCACCAACCGGAATTTGGAGGAAGCGGTGGCCCAGGGGGCCTTCCGGGAGGACCTCTACTACCGGCTGAACGTTTTTCCCCTGCAAATTCCTCCCCTGCGGGAGCGGAAGAGCGACATCGTCCTCCTGGCGGACCATTTTGCGGAAAAATACGCGGAAAAAAACGGCAAGCTCATCAAGCGGATCTCCACCCCCGCCATCGATCTCTTGATCAGTTATTCCTGGCCCGGGAATGTCCGGGAACTGGAGAACTGCATCGAGCGGGCGGTGATCCTTTCCACCGATACGGTGATCCATTCCTATAACCTGCCCCCGAGCCTGCAATCGGCGGTTTCCACCCATACGGAGCCCACCACCACGCTGGAAGCGGCCCTCTCCCGGATGGAAAAGGAGCTTATCGTGGAGGCCTTGAAGATCTCCGGGGGGAATATGGCCGCCGCGGCCCGGCAGTTGGGGATCACCGAACGCCAGATGGGGCTGCGGGTCCACCACTACGGGATAAACTGGCGGCTCTATCGAAACACAAAAATGTAGGATAGTTTTTCGCACCCTACATTTTTGTATGAAATATTCAAAATGAACGGAAGCATGCCGAAGCGCGAAGAACGTTCCTCCCCCCGTTGCCCTCCAAGAGCGTGGCGGGGAGTGAAAAAAAATCCATAAATTCCTTCTTTTTTAATAAAAAAAACCTTATTCATTAGACCTGGCACGATTCCTGCTAATAAACTCATAACAACTCTATAGGAGGATTGAAAAGTGCGAAAGAAAATTGCGGTTTTTGTGATGCTGTTGTTGTGCATGGGGGCATCTCTCTTTGCACAGGAAAGTATTGAATCCTTGGGATTCTCGGTTGATGTGGTCTGGCTCTTTCTCGGGGCTATCCTCGTCTTTATATTCCAGGCAGGATTCGCTCTGGTTGAGACAGGATTAACCCGGGCTAAAAATGCCACCAATATTACGATGAAGAACCTCATGGATTTCTGCTTTGGGGCGCTCGTGTATTGGGCCTTCGGGTGGGGCCTTATGTGGGGGAAGGACGCTCTGGGCGGGCTTATCGGGACGGATCAGTTTTTCCCGGGAACCATGGGATTGGATATCGAGTCGGCTAATTTCTACAAGTCATGGTTCTTTCAGGTGGTATTCGCCGCGACCTCGGCCACGATTGTCTCGGGGGCCATGGCGGAACGGACCCAGTTTAAGTCATACCTGATTTATACCTGTTTTATCTCGGCGTTTATTTACCCCATCCAGGGCCACTGGGTTTGGGGCGGCGGCTGGCTTGGGAATATCGGTTTCCACGATTTCGCCGGTTCCACCGTGGTCCACTCCGTGGGCGGCTGGGCCGCGCTGATGGGCGCCGTCGTCCTGGGGCCCCGGCTGGGTAAATATATGAAGGGGCAGGACGGCAAAGTAACGGTGAAGGCCTTTCCGGGCCACAATATTCCCTATGCGTGTCTGGGGGTGTTCATCCTCTGGTTCGGGTGGTTCGGGTTTAACGCGGCTTCCACCGGTACGTCGATCCCCGACTCCGGCACCATCTTCAGCGGTACTTCCCTGGCCCGGGTGGCGGTGACGACCTGTCTTGCTCCCTCCGCGGGCGCCATTTCCGCGATGATTACTTCCTGGATTTGGTTTAAGAAACCGGACTGTTCCATGACCATGAACGGCGTTCTGGCGGGGCTGGTAGCCATTACCGCTCCCTGTGCGGTGGTATCCCCCGCGGCAGCCATCGTTATCGGCTTTATCGCCGGGATATTGGTGGTGCTTTCCGTAGAATTTATCGATAAGAAGCTGCTGGTAGACGATCCGGTGGGCGCGGTTTCGGTTCACCTGACCAACGGTATCTTCGGGACCCTGGCGGTGGGGATTTGGGCCAATGCTCCCAGCGACGGCGTGGTGGGCCTCCTCCATGGCGGCGGTCTTACCCAGTTGGGCGCCCAGTTTATCGGCGTCATCTCGGTCGGCGCCTGGGTAGCGATAACAAGCCTCGTTCTCTTCCTCATCATCAAGGCGACCGTCGGACTGAGGGTTTCGCCCAAGGACGAACTGAGGGGCCTTGACCAAAGCGAACATAAGTCCGAAGCCTATTCGGGCTTCCAGATTTTCACCAATATGTAAAGGAGGTGGAAGATGAAACTGATTATTGCGTATATACAGCCCCACGCGTTGAACGAGGTCAAGCAGGAATTGTACAAAGTGGAGGTTTACAAGATGTCCGTAACCAATGCCATGGGCTGCGGGCAGCAAAAAGGATACACCGAACAGTACCGGGGGGTTGAAATTGAGGTCAATCTCCTGAAGAAGGTCCGCATCGAAATTGCGGTAAACGATAACTTTGTAAAGCCCACGATTGACGCGATCATCCGGGGCGCCCGGAGCGGAGAAATCGGGGACGGGAAGATCTTTATCCTGCCCGTCGAGGAATGTATTAGGATCAGGACCGGAGAAACCGGTTCTGTGGCAATCGGCTAAAGAAAGGGCGCCTCCCCGTGTTGCTTCCGGGAGGCGCTATGAAGTAAAAAAACGCAGGTAAAAAATGAAAGATGCCCCGGAGTATGTCGGGGTATCTTTTTTCATACATTTTATGCGGCGATGTATGAAATTGTATGAAGATTCGCGGGTGAGCATGGGGAAAACCGGGACACTGGATTCTTTTCTGTGTCTTTTATACTATAGTATTCTACATTATTTACGGAAAGAGGTAAGGTTATGGCAAATGAAAACGGATCCGCGGTTCGGATTTCTGAGGGAATGGTTCCTTTTAAAGGATATCAGACGTGGTATCGCCGGGTCGGAACCTGTGCTCCCGGTAAATATCCGCTGTTGGCGCTCCACGGAGGGCCGGGGGTGTGCCACAATTATTTGAAGTCCCTGGACGGCCTTGCCGATAACGGCAGGGAGGTCATTTATTACGACCAACTCGGCTGCGGCCATTCCGCGACGCCGCCGAATCCCGATCTGTGGTCGGTGGACTTATATAAGGAGGAGATTGACGTTATTCGGGAGGCGCTCAAGCTCGACAAGATCCACATCCTCGGCCAATCCTGGGGCGGAATGCTCGCCATGGAATACGCCCTGACCCACCCGGCGGGGGTAATCAGTATGGTCGTCGCCAGTTCCCCCGCCTCCATGGATATCTGGATCAGTGAGGCCGACCGGTTGATGAGCTATCTGCCCCGGGACCTGGAAGCGGCCCTGAGGACCGGGGAAGCCTCCGGCGTCCGGGATACCCCGGAGTATCGGGCCGCCTTTGACGAATATTACCGCCGGCATGTATGTATGCTGGAGCCCTATCCTGATTTTGTTGCCGAATCCTTCGACAACATCGGAGAACCCTACGGGGTCATGCAGGGGGCGGGGGAATTCGTGGTAACCGGGAAACTCAAGGACTGGGATATTACGGACAGGCTGCATACCATCACGATTCCCACCCTGCTCACTTCCGGCGTCATGGACGAGGCCACCCCCTTAATTGTCAAGGATATCTACGACCGGATCCCCGGCTGCGAATGGGAGCTTCTTCTGGGTACCCACCTGGTCCATGTGGAACAGAAAGAACGGTACAACCGTCTGGTGGAGGACTTCTTCCAAAGGAAGGAACGGGCTTGAGAAGCTACATCGGCAATAGGGCTTTGCAATATGCTATCGTCCTTATCGCTTCCAGTATTATCATTTTCTTCATGGTCCGCCTGAACCCCACGGATCCCGTGGCGGTTATCTTAGGGGGGAAACAAACGACCCCCGAGACTATCGCGAATATCCGCGCGGACTTTCACCTGGACAAGTCCTATGTCGAACAGTACCGGATATGGGTCTTCGGTATATTCCGGGGGGATCTTGGCATGAGCTTTAAGTACCGGCAGGCGGTCTCGTCCCTGATTCGGGACCGCCTGCCGGTTACCGGGGGAATCGTGATTCTTTCTTCTCTCATATTACTCCTGGTCTCGATCCCCACGGGGATTATCACGGCGGTCAGACAGAACAGCGCGCTTGATACGGTCATATCCGTGATCCAGCTTATCCTGGTGGCCTGCCCCCCCTTTCTGACGAGCATCCTGATGATCTGGATCATCACCCTGGCGGCGCCGGCTTTTCCTTTTACCGGTTCCTTTACCAATCCGGGCCAATATTTTCAGCGGATTATCCTTCCCTCGGTGGCCCTGGCCTTCTCCATGATCGCCCTGACCTCCCGGATCGTGAAATCCTCCATGGTGGAACAGATCCAGTCCAATTACCACATGACCGCGGTGTCCAAGGGCATGGACCCCTGGGCCGTCATCATGGGGCATTGCTTTAAGAACGCGATTATTCCGGTGATCACCGTATTCGGCACCCAATTCGGCATCCTCATCGTCGGTTCCGTGCTGGTGGAGAGCGTTTTTTCCCTGGCGGGGCTGGGTTCGATCCTCATGGAAGGGGTGAAGGCGTCGGATTATCCCCTGGTACAGGGGATAACCATACTGTTGGTGTTTGTGTTTATGACTATCAGTACCGTCCTGGATATGGTATACGGCATCATCGATCCGCGGATCCGTCTGCGGTAAAGGAGGGAGCATGAAGGAATCGGCCAAGAGGAAGCTGAAGAGTTTTTTTACGATCCCCATGATAATTTCGATGATGATCCTGCTTTTTGTGCTCTTTCTTGCCGTATTCGGACGGCGGCTCGCGACCCACGATCCGAATGCGTTGGATCTGTCGAACCTGCTGGCCGGGCCTTCGGCGGATCATATCCTGGGTACGGACAAAACCGGCCGGGACCTCTTTTCCCGGCTCATATACGGTTCCCGGATCACGATCCTCAGCGCCTTTAGCGTGGTCGTCATCTCCGCCGGTATCGGCGTCCCCTTCGGAATGATCGCGGGCTTCTACGGCGGGATAGTCGATAAGGTCCTGATGCGCCTTTCCGACGTGATCCTGGCCTTTCCCTCCCTGCTGCTGGCCTTTGTCTTTGTCGCCGCCTTCGGCCGGGGGGTGACCAACGCCGTGGTGGCCTTGGGTATCGTCTATGTGCCCATGCTGGCAAAACTCACCCGATCCATGACCCTGGTGGAGAAAAACAAGGTCTATGTGGAAGCGGCCCGGTCCATCGGGTTTTCCAACGACCATATTATGATTGCGGAGATCCTCCCCAACTTCATCGCCACCCTGGTGGTGCAGATGACCCTGGATGTGGGCTACGCCGTCCTGGACCTGGCCGCCATGAGCTTCCTCGGCCTGGGAGTCCAGCCGCCCACGGCCGACTGGGGGGCGATGCTGGCGGACGGCCGCATTGTCATTACCTCCAGCCCCCTGGTGGCCCTGGCCCCGGGACTCATGATCATGGTTACGGTGGTGGCGCTGAACATTTTCGGCGACGGGGTACGCATCTACTTCGATCCCTCCCAGCGGAAACTTCCCTCCCTGCGGAGATTCAAGAAGATGGTGAGGCGGGAAAATGGGTGAACAGAACCTCATCACCATTAAGGATTTACAGGTTAATCTCATGTCCCCCTACGGGGTGGTTCACGCGGTGCGGAACATCAACTTCGATATAGCCCCGGGGGAAATCCACGCCCTGGTGGGGGAGAGCGGCTGCGGAAAATCCATGACCGCCAAGGCGATCCTGCGGCTTCATGATGAAAAGAAGATGCTCTATGGGGGGCATATCTTTTTTGACGGGAAGGACCTCCTCGCCTTGAAGGTCCGGGAGATTCGGGAACTGCGGGGCTCCGAGATCGCCATGATCTTTCAGGACCCCGTTACCGCCTTGAACCCCCTGCTCCGGGTGGGGGAGCAGATTGGGGAGATGCTGATCCGCCGGGGGACTCCCCGGGCCGAGGCGAGGCGCCGGGTCCTGGGGCTTTTGGAAGATGTGGGGATACAACCGCCTGAGGAACGGTACCGGCAGTATCCCTTCGAGATGAGCGGCGGGATGTTACAGCGGGTGATGATAGCCATGGCCCTGTCCCACAAGCCGAAACTGCTCATCGCCGACGAACCGACCACCGCCCTGGACATGACCGTCCAGGCGCAGATCCTCGACCTGCTCCTCAAACTGCAGAAAAAGAACGGCATGGCGATCCTGATCATCACCCATAACTTTGGGGTGGTGGCGGAAATATGCCGCCGGGTTTCGGTGATGTATGCGGGGATCATCGTCGAATCCGGGGATGTCCGGGAGATATTCCACCACCCGAAACATCCCTATACCCGGGACCTGATCTTCAGCATCCCCCAGCCCCGCGCCGCCCACCGGAAACTGGTAACCATCCCGGGGATGCCCCCGGATTTGCGGGAAAAGATCGCCGGCTGCCCCTATGCCCCCCGCTGCGCTGAGGCCGCCGCGCGGTGCCGGGAGCTTGCGCCGGAGATGAGGGAGGCCGGGGACTCCCATTCTTTTTCCTGCCATAACGAAATCAGGGAGCAATGAAGTATGGAAAGCCTTTTTTCAATCCGGGATCTGCGAAAATACTACCCCCTGGGGAAAAAAAAGCGGGAGGGCCGTACCGAAGAGGTGGTGTTAAAGGCCCTTGACGGCCTTTCCTTCGATATTTTCCCGGGAGAAACCCTGGGGGTCGTCGGGGAGAGCGGTTCGGGGAAATCCACCCTGGGCCGCTGCATCCTGAACCTGATAAGCCCCACCGGGGGGAGCGTGTTGTTCCGGGGAAAGCCCATTGAATCCCTCCGTTCCTGGGAGATGAAATCCCTGCGCCAGGATATGCAGATGGTCTTTCAGAATCCCAGTTCCTCCTTCAATCCCAAGCTGACCATAGGGAGAACCTTGAGGAACGTGGCCTATTTCTACGATATGGGAAGGCAGGAAGGGCGGGATCGGATAAACCGGCTCCTCGCCTACGTGAATCTGGACCAGACCGTCCTGTCCCGCCGGAGCGAAGAGTTGAGCGGCGGGCAGCTCCAGCGCCTGGCCATCCTCAGGGCGCTGATTCCTTCTCCGGCTTTTATCATGGCCGACGAGCCCGTATCGGCCCTGGATGTTTCGGTTCAGGCCCAAATATTGAACCTGCTGGACGATATGAAGAAAGAATTCGGCCTGACCATGATGTTTATTTCCCATGAGTTGACCGTGGTGGAACATATCTGCGACCGTATCCTGGTCATGTACCTGGGGACTATCATCGAAATGGGGGATACGGAAGACCTGTTTTCCCATACCGCCCATCCCTACACCCGGGCGCTGATAGCCGCTAAACCCAAAATGTATCCCGATGAGGAGACGGAACGGGTGGTCCTGGAGGGGGAAGTCCCCAACGCCCTGGACATCCCTCAGGGCTGCCGCTTTTATTCCCGTTGTCCCCAGGCGGTGAGCGGCCGCTGTGATAAGGCGCCGCCGCCGTTGCGTGAAGTGTCCGGCGGGCACTGGGTTGCCTGTTACCTCGTTCAAGGCGCGGCGTCTTCCCGGGGGCGTGAAGTCATGACCCCTGTTACTGAGCAGCCAAAAGCAATTTGAATATAACAAGGAGATTGAAATGAGAAAAAGGAGATTGCCATGAAAAACCGAGTATTTCTGATCCCGGCGCTGATTCTCTGCGCCTTCTCTTCCTGCGGGAAAGGTTCTTCCGCCCCCGCATCCTCCGCCGCGTCCTCCGCCGCAAAGGACACCCTGAACATCGGCCTCTATTCGGAGATCATCTCCATGGATTCCGCCTTTGCCTATGACTTTTCCTCCAATCCGGTGGTTATTCAGGTCACCGAGGGCCTCCTGTACTACGGCAAGGGGGAAGCGCTGCAAGGAGGCCTCTGCGAAAGCTGGGAGGAGGTGGACCCCCTCACCTATGTCTACCGTGTCCGCAGCAACGTAACCTTCTCCGACGGCTCCCCCATGACCATGGAGGACGTCCTGTTCTCCGTCCGGCGTTACGCCGACCCCGCCCTGGCCTCCTACCTCGCCTGGATGTACGACAACGTCGCCTCCGTCGAACAGACCGGGGACTGGGAGTTCACCGTAACCCTCAAGCAGCCGGACACCCTGTGGAAGCATACCTTCGCCACCACCGCGGGGCATGTCCACAATAAGGCTTTTGTGGAAAATGCGGGGGACCGCTACGGTTCCCCTGCGGTGGGCGTATTGGGTACCGGTCCCTATACTTTCACCCGGTGGGACGTGGGCAGCCAGGTCGTGCTGGACTACAACGAGAACTACTGGAACCGGGCCCTGGAAGGGGAACCGGCCATAAAGCGGGTGGTTTTTCAGTTTATCCCCGAGGACACCACCCGGGTCATGGCCTGTACCTCCGGTCAGGTGGATTTTACCAATGTAACGCCGGTGGAACTCTTGACGGACGTGGAGAACAGCGCCGCCGTTCATCTGGTGCGGATTCCCACCGGGGGGCTTCACTATATGGCCTTTAACTGCAAGAAGCCCCCCTTTGACGACGTAAACGTGCGCCGGGCCATATCCTACTCCATTGACAGCGGTTCCCTCCAAAACAACATCGTCAAGGACGCCGGTTCCTTAACCAATTATATCGCCGTGCCCGAGAGCCTCTTCCTCTTTGAACGGGACGCCTGGCTTGACTACCAGGCGAACTGCCGGCGTTACGACTACGACCTGGAGGCTGCCAAGGCGGCCCTGGCCGCGTCGGCCTATCCCGGGGGCTTTACCTGTACCATCAGCGTGGACGAGAAATCCCTCAGCAATTCGGTGGCCCTGGTATTGCAGCAGGCCCTCGCCCCCTTAGGGATCAACGCCTCCATCGAACGGCTCTCCAACGACGAAATCGTCTCCCTCCAGTTCGGTGCGGGGATAGACGACCGGGGAGTACGGCCCTACGATATCGGCCTCTTTGAGTGGTATTCCGACTTTCCCGACCCCTCGGGGGTTCTGGTGCCCCTGCACATCAGCACCAATGCCGGTGACGGCGGGTCCAATTCCGGCGCTTATTCCAACGCCGAGGTCGATTCCCTGCTGCTGCGCCAGGCGGCATCGGCCGACACCAAAGAGCGGACGGCCCTCATGTTCGCCGCCCTGGACATCATCAGCGCCGAGGCCCCGTACTATATCTGGACTCATCCCAATTGGCTCTTTACGGTGAGCAACCGGATCACCGCCGGGGTTGATACCTTGACCGATACGTGGATCTGGAACATGTACGTCAAGAATATTACATTTTAATACGTTATGAAGGAGATTGTCATGAAAAACCGAGTATTTTTGATCCCGGCACTGGTTCTCTGCATCCTGGGTTCCTGTGAAAAAAGTTCTTCCGCCCCCGCCGAGGCGTCCGCTTCGAAAGACACCTTGAACATAGGGTTCTATGCGGAAATCATCTCCATGGATTCCGCCTTCGCCTATGACTTTTCCACCAATCTGGCGGTTATTCAGGTCACCGAGGGCCTCCTGTACTACGATGAACAGGATCAGCTCCAAAGCGGCCTCTGCGAAAGCTGGGAGGAGGTGGATCCCCTCACCTATATCTACCGTGTCCGTAACAACGTGGCCTTCTCCGACGGTTCCCCCATGACCATGGAGGACGTCCTCTTTTCCGTCCGGCGTTACGGGGAACCCTCCCTGGCCTCTTACCTTGGCTGGATGTACGACAATGTCGCCTCCGTCGAACAGACCGGGGACTGGGAGTTTACCGTAATCCTCAAGCAGCCGGACGCCCTGTGGAAGCATACTTTTGCCACCACCGCGGGGCACGTCCACAACAAGGCCTTTGTGGAAAACGCGGGGGACCGCTACGGTTCCCCCACGGTGGGCGTATTGGGTACCGGTCCCTATACCTTCACCCGGTGGGACGTGGGCAGCCAGATCGTGCTGGATTACAACGAGAACTACTGGAACCGGGCCCTGGAAGGGGAACCGGATATAAAAAGGATCGTATTCCAGATTATTCCCGAGGACACCACCCGCATCATGGCCTGTACCTCCGGCCAGGTGGACCTTACCCTGTCGACTCCGGTGGAGATGCTGGGTAACATCGCCGGCAGCGACAAGGTCTCTCTTATCAAGATCCCCTCGGCAGGCCTTGAGTTCCTTTCCTTCAACTGCAAGAAAGCCCCCTTTGACGACGTAAACGTGCGCCGGGCCATATCCTTCGCCATTGACAGCCTTTCCCTCCAAAACAACATTGTCAAAGACTTCGGCACCTTAACCAATTACATCCCCGTGCCCGAAAGCCTCTTCCTCTTTGAACGGGATACCTGGCTCGACTACCAGAAAAACTGTGAACGCTACGACTACAACCTGGACGCGGCAAAGGCGGCCCTGGCCGCGTCGGCCTATCCCAACGGCTTTAGCTGTACTATTAACGTGGACGAGAAATCCGTAACCAATTCGGTGGCCCTGGTAGTGCAGCAGGCCCTCGCCCCCTTAGGGATCAACGCCTCCATCGAACGGCTCTCCAACGACGAAATCGTCTCCCTCCAGTTCGGCGCGGGGATAGACGCCAACGGCATACGGCCCTACGATATCTCCGTGTTTGAATGGTCCTCGGACTTTCCCGACCCTTCCGGTGTCCTGGTGCCCCTCTACGTCAGTACCAATTCCGGCGACGGCGGTTCCAATTCCAGCGCCTATACCAACGCCGAAGTCGATTCCCTGCTGCTGCGCCAGGCGGCCTCCATCGACCCCAAGGAACGGACGGCCCTCATGCTCAACGCCCTGGACATCATCAACGCCGAGGCCCCCTACTACATCTGGACCCATCAGAACTGGCTGGTGACGGTGAATAACCGGATTACCGCCGGGATTGATACCTTGACCGGTATGTGGTTCTGGAATACCTACGCAAAAAATATTAAAATACAATAAGCAGCCAGGCCCTTGGGCCTTGGCCGGGTCCCTCAAAATCCGGTGTTTTTGAGGGACCCCCAGCGGGGAGGTTTTTATGTATACCCTTAAAAATGAAGGAATTTTCAAAATGTCCAAGGATAATCCTCCTGCCCTGCGGGTGCCGGATAAATCCACTGTGGAATTTGAAACCCTCGACTGTTTTTCGAATCAGCTCAAAGAGGAATCCCGGCAGATCGATACCCTGGATTGGAACCGGATTAACCCCGCTACCGGCCCGGTATATGTGGAAGGGGCAGAGATCGGGGACGCCCTGAAGATTTCCATTCTTTCTATTGAATTACCGGAATGGGGAACCATGGTGGCTATCCCGGACAACGGGGTCTTGGGGAGCCTCATCCCGGAAAGCCAGATTAAACGGCTGCCGATAAAGAACGGCCTGGTACAATTTTCGCCGTCCATCTTCCTGCCCGTGTCTCCTATGATAGGGGTTATCGGCGTTGCCCCGGAAAGCGGCGAGATTTTCTGCGGGGAGCCGGGAAACCACGGCGGCAATATGGACACCACGAGGATTGCCCCCGGTGCGGTCCTGTACCTGCCGGTATACCACCGGGGCGCCTTGCTTGCCCTGGGGGATGTGCACGCCGTCATGGGGGATGGGGAGATTATGGTGAGCGGCGTCGAGGTTCCCGCCCGGGTTACCGTCACCCTGGAAGTGGTCAAAAACGCCGGGGTGAAGCTTCCCCTGCTTGAAGACCGGAGCGTGTGCGCCGCCATTGCCTCCGACGAGGACGTTGAACGGGCGGTCTTTGAGGCGACTGCCGCCATGGCCGCAATCCTGATGAAAAAACGGGGCCTCTCCTTCAATGAGGCGGGAATGCTGCTCAGCGCCGCGGGGAAGCTCTGTTTTTGCCAGATAGTGGATCCCAAACGGACGGTACGGATGGAGGTTCCTAAAACCATCCTGAGCGGCCTTATATGAGCGGGGGCCGGGGAATTCCCTGTTTCCCTGCGGCAATTTATGCAAAAATGTAGGAATTTGCCGGTTTCATACATTTATGTAGAAAATTCCCCCTTAACCCTTTCCGCATTTTAATATAAAGATACATAAAGGTAGCTCTTTGCGCCCGTTTCTATCATTCCCCAGGGCTCTGTCCCTCCTATTCCTCCCCGGGGGCTTTCCTGAATCGATATAACGAGCTTTTTCTCGTTATTTTCAATAATAAACAGGGTGATTCCTCCTTCCGGGCCCTTGAGGGCCGGAATTGGCGCGGCCTGCCGGGAATTCTTTTTCCGGCAGCGGCCCCGGACTTGGCACGGTTATTGCTAGATCATAATTATCAATTTATTTGGAGGAAACATGAGTTCTGTCGATTTTACCAAGATCCCCGTAGCCGAAATATATGGCTCCAACTGCTTTTCCAACGCCCTGATGAAGGAGCGCTTGCCCAAAAATATCTATAAGGAGATCCTCGCGGTCCAGGCCGGCCGGAAAGAGCTGACCCTGGAAGTGGCCGAAGTAGTGGCCGCGGTCATGCGGGATTGGGCCCTCTCCAAGGGGGCCAGCCACTATACCCACTGGTTCCACCCCCTCACGGGGCTTACCGCGGAAAAACACGATTCCTTTATCGCCCCCACCTCCGACGGCGGGGTGATCATGGAGTTTTCCGGGAAAGAGCTTATCAAGGGTGAGCCCGATGCCTCGAGCTTCCCCTCAGGAGGGCTGCGGGCCACCTTTGAGGCCCGGGGCTATACCGCCTGGGACGTAACCAGTCCCGCCTTCCTCAAGCAGGACCAGACCGGCACCACCCTCTGCATCCCCACGGCCTTCATCAGCTACTACGGCCAGGCCCTGGACAAAAAGGTGCCCCTCCTCAAATCCACCGACGCCCTGAACATTCAGGCCCTCCGGGTCCTGCGGGCCCTGGGGAACGAGAGTTCCCAGCGGGTGTTTACCACCGTGGGACCCGAGCAGGAATACTTCCTGATAGATAAACAATTCTATGACCGGCGTTCTGACCTGATGCTCACCGGCAGGACCGTCTTCGGCGCCCTCCCCGCCAAGGGGCAGGAGATGGAGGATCACTACTTCGGGGCCATCAAGGAACGGGTCGCCGCCTTTATGCGGGAACTCAACACGGAACTCTGGAAGGTCGGCATCCCCGCGAAGACCCAGCACAACGAGGTGGCCCCCAATCAGTTTGAGATTGCCCCGGTATTTGCCAACAGCACCGCGGCGGTGGACGCCAACCAGTTGGTGATGGAAACCATCCGGAGCGTCGCCCGGCGGCACGGCCTGGAGGCCCTGCTCCACGAAAAGCCCTTCGCCGGGGTGAACGGTTCCGGGAAGCACAACAACTGGTCCATCGCCACCGATGACGGGATCAACCTCTTTGAGCCCGGGGAGAATCCCGCGTCCAACGCCCGGTTCCTCCTCTTTGCCGCCGCGGTGGTGGAAGCGGTGGATCGCTACGCCCTGCTGATCCGGGCCTCCGTGGCGACCTCCGGAAACGATCACCGCCTGGGCGCCAACGAGGCTCCCCCGGCCATCGTCTCCGTTTTCTTTGGCGGCCCCCTGACGGAGATCTTCGACAATATCGCCGAGGGGAAAAGCGGCGCCACGAACGGCGGCGGGGCTACCATCAAAATCGGCGTAACGAGCCTCCCGGCCCTGCCTCTGGACGTTTCCGACCGGAACCGGACCAGCCCCTTCGCCTTTACGGGAAATAAATTCGAATTCCGCATGGTGGGTTCCTCCCAGTCCATCGCGACTCCCAATACCTACCTCAATGTGGCGGTTGCCCAGGTGCTTTCGGAATTTGCCGATAAGCTGGAAAAAGCCGCCGATAAGAATGAAACCATTCATACTATCATCAAAGAATCCTACTCCAAGCACCGGAAGGTGATATTCAACGGAAACAACTACGCCGATGAATGGGTCCGGGAAGCGGAACGCCGGGGGCTCCCCAACGTAAAGAACACCGTGGATGCCCTGACCGTTCTGACCCAGAGCGAAACCGTTTCCCTCTTTGAGAACCACAAGGTCCTCACCAAGGAAGAACTGGAAAGCCGCTACCATATCTACCTGGAAAAGTATTCCAAGCAGATCAACATCGAAGCGGGGGTTACCATAGACCTGGCCCGCCGGAGCATCTTCCCCTCGGTCAGCGCCTATGCCGCTGAGCTGGCCCGGGACGCCGCTGCCCTGGCCGCCATCGGCGCGGTGAGCGTGCCCCAGGAGAAGCGGGCCAAGCGGATTGCGGAACTCTCCGCGGAACTCTTCGACGAGACCGGGAAGCTGGAAACCGTCCTGGCCGAGGCCCAGGAAACCGAAGAGCCCTTTGCCCAGGCCAAGGTCTACTACGAGAAGGTCCGCCCGGGGATGGATGCGGTCCGTTCCAAGGCGGATGCCCTGGAAAAACTGGTGTCCAAGGACGCCTGGCCCTTCCCGGGCTACGAGGATCTGCTGTTTAAGCTGTAAAGGGCATCGGAACGATTGCAGCCCCGGCCTGATAAGCCGGGGCTGCATCCTGAGGACCCGCCCGGCATGTTCCGGGGCTACGGGCCCCCTTACCCCCAGGGCCCGAAGAGGGCCTGAACGTTTTGGGCAATCCGCTCCCGCAGTTCTCCGGGATCGGCCTTCCGCAGTTCCCCGGCCAGGCGGTAGACTTCCGCCACCATCCCCGGATCCGCGGGTTTGCCCCGGTGGGGGACCGGGGCCAGGAAGGGGGAATCGGTTTCCAGGACCAGCCGGTCGCCGGGAACGTACAGGAGGGCCTCCCGAAGGGCGGCGGTGTTCTTGTAGGTGATGGTCCCGGCAAAGGAGAGATAATACCCCATATCGAGAAAGGTCTTCGCCTCGGCAACGCCGTAGGAGAAACAGTGGATCACCCCCCGGAGGCCCGGATACCGGGAGAGCGCCTCGGCGGTCTCCTCCGCCGCCTCCCGGGAGTGGATGATGATGGGGAGGCCCAGCCGCCCGGCCAGGTCCAACTGTGCCTCCAGCAGTTCCCGTTCTCCGCGGATCAGGGCCTCCTCCTTATTCCAATGCCGGTCCAGGCCGCATTCCCCCACTGCCGCCACCAGCCCCCCCGCCGCCTCCCGGATGTGGCGTTCCAGGATCGCCGCCTGTTCCGCCCGGGCGGCGATGGCCTCTTCCCAGGGCCATATCCCCGCGCCGAACCGGACCTTTTCAAACCGGGAATAGGCCTCGATCCGGCCCCTGAGGTCATCGGCTTTGGTCCCGATGTCGATGATCCCCCCAAAGCCCGCCGCAAACAACTCATCCAGGCGTTCTTCCACGGGAATGCCCCGGTCTGCTATCATGGACAGGTGGGCGTGGGTATCGATGAGGCCGCTCCTATAGTTCTCGCTGTTTTGCTGCATACTTCTTGACCTTACCCGATACCCCTGATATTATGCAAGGGAGAGACACGGGTTCGCCGCGCAAGAGCCGAGATGGTGGAATGGTAGACACCGGAGACTTAAAATCTCCTCCCCGTAAGGGGGTACGGGTTCAAATCCCGTTCTCGGCACAAGTTCATTCCTTATCCTGTAAGGAATTACGAAACGGCCTTTTTTCTGATTCCCGTGGATTGCCCGGCATCGTGCACCTATCGCGCATTTATTTTTTGCTGAGGTGATGCCATGTCAAGACCGCAAAAACCGTTTACCACCCCGCCGTGGAGATTCAAAGACGTTCCAGTTAACCATAACCCCGGCCTCTGGGCTTCCGGCCAAAATTTGCCGGGAGTGGCGCCGGAAGAGTTTCCAGGACCTGCCGGATGAGCTGTCCCAATACCGGAACCCAAAGACGAAGGCCGCCACGGAGGCCGGCGCTTTCGCTCTCATTCGGTATCTGGGTAAGATGCTTGAGGAAAACTATGCCCGGAGGGTTCCCGATGACGATATCACCGTGGGACAATGGATTGAAAAGTTTGTCAATATTGAGACGAGCCCGCGAACAGGCCGTAACGCCGCAAAAAACCGCCCCTATTCTCCGGCTACGCTGGACATCTATAGAACTTACTTCAATACCCATATCAAGGATGATCCTTTTGCCAAAATAAAAATGGCTGAGGTAGAGGAGGAAGACGTTACGGTCTTTACCAACCGCCTTTCTTTAAAGAAAAAGAAGAACGGCAAGCCGTTGGGAGGAACCAGAACCGCTGCCGGGTTATTATCTTTATCCGTATGGCCTTTAAGGAATACCAAAAAAAGCATAAACGGTGGGTAAATCCATTTATAGACCTTGATCCGCCGCAACTTAATACCGGGGAACGCGATGCCTTGCCCGAGGACGAGGTTCTCAAGTTATTTGCCCCTGGGGTTCTGAGGGATACGATGGAACCGGCCGTCTGCGCGATCATGTTCCTTTCAGGCCTGAGACGGGCGGAGATTGCCGCGCTCAAGCCGGGCTGCCTTGACCGGCATACTCCTAAAACCACCGTTAAGAACGCCCGGCAAAAATATGATAGCAAGGACCGGGTATTTGGCCCAACGAAAAGCAAGAAGGAACGGGATGCTCCCTTTGACCCTATTCTTCAACAGGCCATAAAAAAGATCCGGGAAGAAAATGGACAACACGAATATGTTTTCTGCCATCCTGATGGAAGCATTCTAAAACCATCGTGGATACGGCGCCGATTTCCGCAATGGCTGAAACGTGCTGGTATTGAATTGGGGGGAAGGGAAATTGTATCGCATAGCGCCCGGCATTCCTTGGCATCCCTGCTGGAAGAAAGGGGCATATCCCTGCGGTACATCCAGGAAATGTTAGGCCACTCGGACTTAAATAAAATAGGTAATCCCCCGGCTTTGCCGGGGACCCCCAAAGTTTGACATTTCCGGGAGTATAAAATAACCTCCTGTCAGTGAACCAACTCAAAGTTCAAAGACAGGAGGCACAATGCAAGACATGAATAGTCTAACCCACAGCGTGTGGGTTTGCAAGTATCATGTGGTATGGATACCAAAATACCGAAAGAAAAAACTCTACGGTGATATAGCAAAATATTTGGGGGAGACCTTCCACGAGTTGGCGCGGCAAAGGGAGAGCCGGATAGTAGAAGGGCATATATGTCCAGATCATATCCATATGCTCATAGAGATACCGCCAAAATACGCTGTGGCCCAGGTGATAGGATATATCAAGGGGAAAAGCGCCATATCCATAGCCCGGACCTATATGGGGCGGAAGCAAAACGTCACAGGAGAAAACTTCTGGGCAAAAGGATATTATGTCTCAACGGTGGGCCGGGATGAAGAAAGCATCAAGAAGTATATCCGGGAACAGGAAGCAGAAGACAAACGGCTGGATCAGTTGGAACTGTTCAAAGACAGCTAACAACCACAGCCGCCTTTAGGCGGCTCATACATCAACCGCTTTGAGCGGTTCACAAAAACAAGCCGCCGGTTTTACCGGCGGTGTTTGACAGACACAGTTTGAAATTTTACCACCAAGGCCGAAGGCCAGGCGAAAAGGCGCACGAAGGAGGAATAAAATTAGGAGAGCCGGCCCTTTGTGTACCTTTTGTGCGCTGGCCAAATGGCCTTCGTGGTTAATATTCTTCATTTCTGGTTTCTCTCTTACCCGGCTGTATAGCTCAATCAAGGTACAACCCTGAATTTACCGAACTTTCAACCGGTTTTGGAACAAGCTCGAGTACCTTTGTGATTTTTGGTTCCCCGGTTCCGTCTATGTCCGGGAGTGCGCCCTGGTCAGGAAACGGCCTTTGAGCGCTTATTACGCGCTTATGGTTCAATCTTCTTTTTTCAAGTTCTATGTCATAATCGCAATTCAGGGCATCTAAAACCTTGGAACCTTGGGAAATCAAACCCAAAAGCATGTCGCATACCGTTACTGCTTCTCCCTCGGTAAGGCCAACATCAGCTTTGATTAAAATGTCCAACAAAGATTCAGCATGAATTAAACTACCGTGAGCCTCGTTTACGGTTTTGCGGGTAACTGTCATTGTTCGCTCCCTTCCGGGAAACCTTACGCCGCCGTTTTACCCACTCGGGGACATCGGCCAGGGGGCATATATCCTCATAGTTGGACAGGAGGGTAATAATAGCCTTACAAAAGTATAGTAATATGTTAATTTTATACCTTTTTTTTAAAAATTTTACCAAAAACACTTGATCTGGTGTTTACTCCAGACAGTAGATTTTAAATGAATGGAGGCCATATGACCATAGCGGAAGTTAGTAAGCAGTTCGGGATGTCCATAGACACGCTACGCTATTATGAGCGGGTAGGCTTGATTCCTCCGGTTAAACGGAGTAAAGGGGGGACCCGGATTTATGCTGAACCGGATTGCCGGTGGATTGCATATATCAAATGTATGCGGCAGGCCGGGATTTCCGTAGAAACACTGGTCGAATATGTAAGCCTTTTTCAACAGGGGGACAAAACAAAGGAGGCCAGGATTGCTATTCTGAAAGAACAGCATGAGATTATTTCCAAACACATAGAGGATCTGCAAAAAAC
>JAITRV010000312.1 GCA_031288215.1 Spirochaetaceae bacterium
TAAAACATACATCTTGTCAATGTCTTTAAGAAAATGATCCTCCCCGGATCAGAACGCGAACCGGAGCTTGAGAACGTTCAGGCGGCGCGCAGACCTGGTATTGTTATGCGCAGTGTCCATTACTTTTAAACTCATTTATTCTCAGATGTAATAGAATAGCCCGTTTCTTATCATCAACAACTTTCATCGCAATTCGAGTATAAAGGCCCAGCCTCTTTGCCGGCATTTTCCGCGCGTCGGTGAAGAAAACACGTTCCTCTATCAATTCTGTCCCGGTTTTTTTTGAAAATTCCATGCTGTCATTAACGTAAAAATACATAAAGGCGCCGGTATTCCCGGTTTTTTTTACATACTTATTTGTATATTTAATGCCTGTCTCGTTAGTGGCGTCAAATATTAATTCAACATTTGAAAAGCGTTTTTTTACATCATTGATACATTGGATGATCGTATCCTCTTTATAATATTGAAAAACACCGGAAGCGACAAGGAGTGTCGGCATTGATGTATCGATTTGTTTCGTCCATTCCATATCGAATATATCGCCGGCAATTAACCGTTCGTTTGCTTGTTCTCCTAATATCGTATGCCGTGCGGCAATTACATCGGGCAGATCAATTTCATAAAATAGTGCGGCCTGTTCATTGAGGCGATAATATGCTGTTTCAAGTCCCGCGCCGAGATAGACGATATTACTTTTATTATTTTTTTTAATGAATGCCCTTACCATTAAGTCAAGATTGTAGTATCTGGCAACGGAAGCCATAAGCGAGTATTCAGACGACTTTTTTTGTATGCTCTTGTCAGGAATATATTTTTCCAATGACAGGGCTTTTTCATCAAAAAAATATTCAGGGAATTTTTTTGATACAACGATGCGCGCTGCCAAGGGGATGAACAATGTATCGGACACGCCTTGCAGTTTACTCACGGTTATGCTCCTTTGAATTTTTATGAATGGCGTCACGGGTCATTCTTTCCCGGGGCGGCGGCGCTACTCCCACTCTATGGTGGCGGGGGGCTTGCTGGAAATGTCGTAGGTTACCCGGCCTATCTCGGGAACCGCGTTGGTTATCAGGGTGGATATTTCCAGGAGATCCTTGGGGGGGAAGGGGTAGACGTCGGCGGTCATGCCGTCAACGCTGGTAATGGCCCGGAGGGCGAGGACCCAGCCGTACTTGCGGACATCCCCGGCGACCCCCACGGATCGGACCGGGAGGAGTACCGCAAAGGCCTGCCACATATCGTCGTAGAGGCTGCGGACCGGAGGTCCGTCGACCTGCTGTCCGGGGGCGGGGCGCTTCTTGAGTTCTTCGATAAAGATCGCGTCCGCCTCCCGGAGGATGTCGCACTTTTCCCGGGTTACTTCCCCGATGATCCGCACCGCCAGCCCCGGACCGGGGAAGGGATGGCGGCGGACCACCGCTTCGTCCAGGGCGAGGAGGCGGCCCAGGCGGCGGACCTCGTCCTTGTAGAGCCGGTCCAGGGGCTCGATGATACGGCCCCCCCGGCGCTTCGCCTCTACCAGGGGGCTTCCTACATTATGGTGGCTTTTAATCACATGCGCCTTTTTTCCTACTCCCTTGCCGCTTTCGATAAGGTCCGTGTAGAGGGTCCCCTGGGCGAGGAAATAGGAGTCCGGCAGGCCCAGCCGGCCCAATTCCCGCTCCTGGATGGTGATGAACAGGTCGCCAATGGCCTTGCGTTTCTCCTCGGGGTCCGTAAGCAAGCGGAGGGCCCCTAGGAACTCCGCTTCGCAGTGGATGAGGTGGAGGTGCCGGGCCCCCAGGCGTTCCAGGGCGGCCTTGACCGTCCGGGTCTCGTCCTTGCGCATCAGGCCGGTGTCCATATACATCAGGTGGACCTGATCGGCATCCAGGGTTTTGAGGAGCAGCGCCCCCGCGACGGTGGAATCCACCCCCCCGGAAATGAGGAGCAGCACGGGGTTACGGCCCACCCGTTCCGTCAGGGAGGAACGGACCGCTTCGATGTAGTGCTCCATGGACCACTCGGCCTTGCAGCGGCAAACGCCAAAGACAAAGCCCGCGAGGATCTCCGGGCCCCGCTCGCAGTGGGTAACCTCCGGGTGGAACTGGAGGCCGAACCAGGGCTCCTGCTCGTGGATCACCACCGCGGGATACCCCGTGGCGCTGCGGCCGTATTCCCGAAAACCCGGGGCAAGCCGGGTGAGGGTGTCCCCGTGGCTCATCCAGGCGGTGAAGACATGGGGCGGGGGGGAGGCGGGAAGCGGGGCGCCCCCGGTGAAGGCCCGGAGGGGAAGCGCCGGGTCGAAGCCCGCGAGGAAGTTCCGGATACGCTCCCCCTGGGGCGAAGCGGCTTCCCCCGCCGCGCCCGTCACCGTGACGGCGACCGCGCCGTATTCCCGTTTGGGGAGGGGTTCCACCAGCCCTCCCTGGTCGTGGGTCATCCGCTGGAGGCCGTAGCAGATCCCCAGGAGGGGGAGGCCGCAGGCATAGACCGCCGGGTCCGGGACGGCCCCTTCCGGGGTATACACCGACTCCGGGGAGCCTGAAAGGACGATGCCCCGAAGGCCGGGATCTCCGGGAGGAAGGGGGGCGTCCCCGGGGAGTATCTCCGTATAGACCCCCAGGTCCCGAATCCGCCGGGCGATGAGCTGGGTGGTCTGGCTCCCGAAATCCAGGATCAGCAGTTTGTCCATCACCGGGCCCAGGGACTTTTTCTGATGATGGTTTCCTTCCGGTCGTAGCCCACGGATATCATATCAATGGGGGTCTCGCAGAAGCGCTCGATGAATTCGATGTACTCCATCGCCTCCAGGGGGAGTTCCTCGTAGGTGAGGGCGCCGGAGAGGGGCCGCTTCCACCCCGGGAAGCCGCGGAGCACCGGTTCGGCCCGGTCCAGGTCTTCGATGGAGGCGGGGAAATTCTCCACCACCCGGTTCCCGATCCGGTAAGCGACGCAGGCCTTGATCTCCTCCAGGGTATCGTACACATCCAGATGGGTCATCACCAGGGAATCAATGGAGTTGGTGAGGCAGGCATAGCGCAGGGCCACCAGGTCCAGGTAGCCGCAACGCCGGGGCCGGCCGGTGGTCACCCCGTATTCCCGGCCCGTCTCCCGGATAAAGGCGCAGAGGGAGCGCTCCGATCCCCCGCCTTCGCCGCTTCCGTCATCATCGCGGAATTCGCTGGGGAAGGGGCCGTTTCCCACCCGGGTGCTGTAGGCCTTAAATACCCCCAGGATCCGGTCCAGCCGCCGGGGGCCCACACAGCCCCCCACGGCGGCCCCGGCGGCGCAGGACATCCCGCTGGAAACGTAGGGGTAGGTCCCCAGGTCCAGGTCCAGCAGGGCCCCCTGGGCGCCCTCAAAGAGCACCTGGGCGTTCTTCCGGTGCATCAGGTAGGTCGCCAGGTCTATGGACATCCCCCGGAGCCGGTCGATGTAAGGCAGGAGAAATTCCCGGTCCTCCGCATCCAGTTCATCCAGCTTATCCTTCCAGGAGAGGTCCGCAATCCGGATGCCCTCCCGGTCGCTCTTCATGGAATAGGTGATCCCGATCCCCCTGCCGGTGGTCCCGATGGGCTTTTTCCGGGCATGGTCCCGCTCCTGGTCAATCCGAATATACCGGGGAAGGACGATATGGGCCCGGTCGGAGATCAGCACCCTGCCGGCGGTATCGATCCCCCGGTCCCGGAGCATGGCCAGTTCGTTGAACAGGGCCACGGGATCGATCACCATCCCCGCCCCCAGGACGACCATCTTGTCGGGATACAGGACCCCCGAGGGAATCAGGTGCAGGGCGTATTGTTCTTTTCCGATAACGATGGTATGCCCCGCGTTGGCCCCCCCGGAAAAACGGACGATTATCTGGGCATCCCCGGCCAGATAATCCACGATCTTGCCCTTTCCCTCGTCACCCCACTGGGCGCCGATGACAACTACATTCATGTATCTTCCTTAATTATCAGTACGATAATCATCAGTACGGTTTCGTAAAACCCCCGATAGGATACACGATTTGGGCAAAAGAGGAAAGGGCCGGGCGGCCTACACCCCCCAAAGCGGGGACCGCTACGAACTCACCGTCACGCCCGACAACACCCGTAGCGTGGGCATCGTCACCCTGCCCAAGGATGCCCCGGATCTGGATACCGTCGAGTCTAATTCCGGGATCTCCTCCGCAAAAACCGTTACCATCAAGCGGCCCGCAGGCGGCACCGGCTACGATGCCGCCTGGAAAGAAGTTTTCAAGGTGGGGTTTGGCAAGGAAGCCGCGATAGACCTGCGTTTCGAGGACCTGTAGGGCCCCCCGGCCCTACACGGCGCCGGACGCCTCTTTTGCGTCCGGGCCGGCCTTCCGGCGGGGACGCGGGGGCGCCGGGCGTACAATTTTACGCCCGGCGCTGTTTTTCCGTAGTCGGCGGCAAAGGAAAGGCACCGATCGCCACAATTCCCCCGTTCGTAAATTTTTTCTTTGCGTTGACAAAAGGGCGCAGGGAAAATATAGTATGCACATAATTCCGGAAGGGGGGAGTGTTTATGCGGATTGCGACGGACATTGGCGGAACTTTTACGGATCTCGTGGCCCTGGACCAGGACGGGAAGGTGTATACGGTCAAGGGGGATACCACCCCGCCGGATTTTGAACGGGGCGTCATTCAGGCGCTGGCAAAAAGCGGGATAGACCCCGCCGGAATAAGCGCCTTTATCCACGGGACCACCACCATTATCAACGCCTTAACGGAACGGAAGGGCGCCAAAACCGCTCTTGTCACCACGAAGGGTTTCCGGGACGTGCTTGA
>JAITRV010000200.1 GCA_031288215.1 Spirochaetaceae bacterium
CCCCTCCTGTTCCCGGTACTCAACCCCAGCTCCTCCCCCCACCAGCGCTTGGGCTGACGCTTGGCCGCGCCGGCCGCCTTGCTCACGGCCATTGCCTCCTGCCGCAGGACCATCGCCTCCTGAAGGAGCGCCAGATGCAACTCAGGCTGAGTGGAAATCTTCATGGCGAACTTCGCCGCCAGGGCTTTCTCCACGTATTGGTAAAACTTCGGCTCATATTCCGGCGGCCGGTAATCGGGGTAGTCCTCGACCGGCTCCGGGTCCGGGGGCAAGAGAACCGGGGACGGGGCGTCTGCCGGGGGGAGATCCCCCGGCCCGCCGCACACCAGGGTCACGTCAGGCTCCGTGTCCGGCCAGCCGCAAGAGAGATACTCCATATCCATCAGGTCCCCCGGCCCCCCACAGGCCACCGCCGCCACCGGCCGCAGGATCTTCCCGTTGGTAACATACAGGAGTTCCGCCCTGGCTACGTCGGTGCAGATATACCGGTCCTCCACGGCGAAGTAGCCGTTGTCCTGCAGCGCGATAGGCCGGGCGCAGTCAAAGGGCATGTCGTAGACAAAGCGGTAGCCCGTGGGGAGGTGGGGCCGGTGGGTCTTCATCAGCCGGTCCCGTTTCCTCCCCCCGGTCCACTCAATCTCTGAAAGCGCCTCAAGGAAGGTCTGGAGGTAATACCCCTTACACAACCGGTACACCGTGTTATCGGGAATATCCGCGTCGATTAGGGGCTGCTGCCCCACGTCGAGAAGCGCCCGGTTCACCAGGTCCCGGTCCATGTTCATAGCCACACCCTCCCCAAGGGGAGGCCCCGGAGGGCCTCCGCCGCTTAATCCTCCTGCCCGGGACTATCCGCTATCGGCCCAAAATGGGGCGGACATTCCGGAGCAACTACAATATCGTCCTTGTAGTGGAACCCGTCATGAAGCAGACAGTCTTCCAGGCAGATCCATTGCGTGCCCTTGCGGGCCTTCGGCTTCTCCCGGGCTTTCTGAGCTTCCTGGGCCGCTGCCAGCGCCGCCTCTGTCGAGGCCGGAGCGCCGGGATTCGGCGCGGTCTGGGTGTTCTTTTCCGCCATGGCTTATTTCCCCACGTAGGTATTAAGGAGCGCCTGCACGGTCCCGCCGGTGAAGGTTCCCGCGGCGGTCAGCGCCACCTTGAGGAACTTGAACTTCGTCGTCGGAATCGGCAGTTGATACACCCCGGCATTCAGGTCCGCCAGGGTAATCGCCGCGCCGGTCACAATCGCCGCATAGGTGCCCCCTTCCGTCGCGGAACCCTGGACCGCGAACGTCAGGGAGGTGCCCCCGGCCAGGCCGCTACAGTGAAAGTCCACGGTCATCCGTTCCGCGTCGGTTTCCCCCAGGTTAAGGATGTTCGGGAACGTCCCCGTCGCCGGGGTGCTCAGGGTCCCGAAATCATGTTTTTTGTCATAAATCACATTGGCCATAGTTCCTCCTTATGCCACCGCAATCTCGGCAAATTCCAGAATGGCATCCACCTGCCGCAGCCGGGCGTCCCGGACCATGGTCAGCGGTTTTCCCCAGGGGTCGGTTGTGGGGTAAATCACATTGGGCCGGTCCCGGGCCGCTTTGTCCAGGATGTTGAGAATCGACGCGTTGGCGTAGATTACCCGGTTCGTCGCCCCCTTGGGCAGCCGCCGAAGCTGCGCGAGAATCGTATCCACCAGCGTCGTCGGGTCCACATCGGCGGGGATATTGCACAGGCGCTTCACCGCGTCAGGGTGCCGGATCACTAACCCGTAGTTCGCCTCAAAGTGATCGACGTAAGCCTGGAAGGGATTCCCTTCATCGTCTTTCCAAGTCTGCTCCCCCAGGTCCTGCCGGGAAACCCCGATGCTCGAAGACCCCCGGGGATAGATCAAATGACAGAACTGGGGGCCCGCCGCCAGGATATACAGGGAGGTCAGGTTGGCCCCCGTCCCCCCCATGCTGATGACGTTCTTTCCCAGGGCGGAAAGCCTCGTCGCCAGCCCGTCAATCTCCGCGGGGTTTTTGGTCCAGTCCCCGTAGATAAGGTCGCGGGCCTGGTCAATGCCCATCCCGTTCAGGAACGCCACCGCCTCCGAATGCCGGAGAGCCGCCACATCCCCGCCGTGCTCGGCGAGCTTTTTGTCCACCACCGCGTAGGCTTCCAGCATGGTAATCCGGTCATGAATGGTCTTGGTCTGGCTTGCCTTGACCTCGACCCCCTGGTTGTAGATACGGTGCTGCCCGCCGGGCTGCGTCATCCGGCGCAGCGTGGTATGGATAGCGCCGTCATTGGCCTGGAGGACCGGCATATCGGTCAAAAGCTCGTTGGTCTGGAGCAGCGCCTCAATAATAAGAAAGGCGTCGGGGTTATTGGCCCGTTTGACCACCTCCAGGGCGGTCATCTGGTCAACCATATTCAACGTTAATGCTGCCATAATAACTCCTATGTTTTATAGCTAAAGGTCCCGCCTTCCATCAGGGATTTCTGTTTTTCGGCGGCCCCTCCCCGGGCCCCTCCGGCTTCGGCGGTCATCTCGCCGTACCGGATAAAGGCCCGGACAATATCAGGATTTCCGGCGATACCGCTCTGTTGCAGTACCGCCCCCACGTTTTGTCCCGCCGCGGCCAGGCCCCGCTTGAAGAACTCAAGCTTTTCAGGATACCGGCCCCCGAATTCCGCCTTGAGCAGGCGGTCCGTTTCCGCCAGTTCCGCCACCTGGGCCTGCTTCATTCCCTGAAGCTGGGCCGTCCTGAGCGTCTGCATCTGCCGCATCATCGCCGCGGCCTGCCCCTCGGTCAGGTTCGCCGCGTGGGCTATCCGGGCAAACTCGGCATTCTCCGCGTCCTTGGCAAAACTATAGCCGGCGGCCTCTTTGGGCCGTCCGAGCTGTTCCCAGAACGCCGTGTGTTCTTCCGGGCTTGCGGTTTCCGCGGGCAACGTGACGGCGGCCTTTCCCTTCAGGTCAAGGAGGGCCTTCGCCATATCCCCTACCTTCTGGTACTCCGCCAAACCGGCGTTCCCCTTGAGTTCCGGCGGTAACTGGTCGTGCCACGCGGGTGTCTTTCCCGCTCCCTGTGTTCCCCCTGGGATTCCCCCGTCTCCGGCTTCGCCCGCGGACTTCGGAGCTTGTTGCTCGGAAGCGCCAGCCATAATACTTGAAAGCGATTCAGGGCTTCCGGCCGGCTGGCCGCCGATCCCCCCCGAACTCGGCGCCGCTTGCGGCGCTGCTGCTGTTGCTACATCAGCCATGATTATTTCCTCCCCCGGCTTTGGCTGGCTTCGGTCATGATAGCCTGCGCTATGAGGGAGGTATCAACCACCCCCAGCCGCTCCCGGACTAAAAACTTTGCATATTCATTCAGGGCCCGCTCCCCTTCGGTATCCGTCCAATGAAAAAACCGCAGGTCTTGAAGGATGATGTTCAGGGCATGGATGCCCCGGGGCGTCCCGAATACGTCAACAAGAATCTCCCGCTTGAGCCGTTTATCTACTTCCAATTCCTGCTCGCGCTGTTCGTTTCTCGTCACGCCGCCCCTCCCGCCTGCTTCTCCATCGCCTCAAGGGCCGTTCCCGGCTTCAACGGCTCGTTGAGCTTGTTGAAGTTCCCCAGGATATTCTTCTGCTGCTCCATGGCAAGCGCCTGCTGCTGGGCCTGCGCCTGAGCCTGGGCCCGGGCCTGCCGGATAGCTTCGATATCCCTATCCTCCCGGATGATAAGCTGCGACACCCCCGCCCCCTCAAGCCCCGTTTTCGCCAGCTCGTCAAAGTCCACCACGTCCAGCGCTTCAGGCGCAACCTGCGCTATCATGCCCATCAGGTTCAGCCCCTGGGCAATTCCGGTGGTCTCGTGGTAATTCTTTTGCGCCTGCGACAGCGGCCCGATAAAGTCCACCTTTAACGCCGCCCCGCTCTCGAGTATGGCCGTGGGCGGCGGGGGGATCTTCCCCTGTCTCCACAGGATGTTAAAACTCCGCTGAACAATCCGGCTCAACGCGTTATTGAGGTTTACTATCAGGTCGGAGAGCACCGCCGCCTTTTCTCCCTGAAGCTGCATCACCTCCGTTGCGGTCATGGGTTTTTTGCCATCCCCCTGGTGCTGCAGCATCAGGAAAAAATCCACGCTGAACCAGTCCCGGATCCGCCCCTCAATCGCGTCGGTCACCTGGATGGTGATGGGATAGTTCGCCCCCGTGTTGACCGGGGTGATAATACTGTCGGGGGTTTCGTAGTAATTAAACCCCCCGGGCAATACCTGCTCGACTCCCTTCATGTTGGAGGGAACGTTCAGGTACGGCTCCGCGGAGAGTTGCGCCAGCTTGAGCCGGGACTCCTCTATCTGGTTGAGCAGCATAATATCATCCAGCGCGTAAATCGCCGGGGATTCACCGTACCCGGTGCCGACGATTTTGTCCCAGATAAATACCGCGTAGGGGAACTCCCGGTAGCCCGATTCATCAATCAGATGATCTTGCCCCTCCTCGATGTACACCGACGCGAAGGGCATATTCCTTTTATCCTGCCGTTCATCGTCGTACTCCTGCCGCCGGTACACCGCGTGAATGACGTTGATCTCGTTGTTCCATTTCCGCTTGTCCTCATAGTCCTGACGGCTTACCGCGCTGAGTTTCTCCTCCCCGAAAAACGACACCGCGTTCTTTAAGGTCATCGTGAAATACCGGTACACCGTCTCCACCTCGTCATATTCGTTAATGTCAAGGTAGAACTCGGGAATCCGCAGCGTCGTGAACCGCAGCCGGTTGTTTAGAACGTCCTCGTCTATCAGCATGGCCCCGTGGCCGTAGACCACCGCGTCGGCAATGAGCTTGGGAACCTGCGCGTACAGGTTCGACCGGGCAAACTCCGCGTACAATACCCGCTCCCCTTTTTCAAGCCAGTCTTTCACCCCGTAAGCGTCCGCCGTTTTCCCCTCCACCAGGGTCAGTTTTTGCCAGGTGATATTAGGGGAGATCGAATACCCCGTGATGCCGCTTACCAGGGTTTTCAGATAGTTCGTCGGCCGGCTCGTGTACCGCTTGGGCCGATCGGGGATCTTTTCGGCGCTGTTGAACTTCAGGATCGAGGGCGCAACCCACTTCTGGACCTCGCTCCATGCCGCTTCCCGTTTCACCCGCTCCCCTTTCAGGTATTCGAGTTGGAGTTTGATATCCTCTATCAGTTCTTTCTCATCGGCCATCCCATGTTCCTTCCCACGTTAGCGGGTCCCACTTCTTCTGTCCCTGAAGCTCCCGGCTCCCGTTTTGCTGCCGCAACGCGCTCGCCGGATTCTTGGCAAACCGGCTCATAATCGCGTACCGGGCCTCGTCATAGGCGTGGTCCTCAAGACTTGAATCCACGTCCTCCGGGTGATGATCGTCCGGGGTCAACGCGGGTATCGTGCGGATAAAAGCGTGGCAATGCTCAAACACCAGCAGCATCGGCCGCCCGTCCTCGCCGGTGCTTATCATCCGCTGGTGCATCATCGCCAGGCCGTTCACCCGGTCATTGTTCGCCTGGATCATTCGGAACCCCGCCGCCTTGAACTTCTCCGCCACACTGGGCCCCGCGTCCTGTTTCGACCAGATCGCCGGGTCCGCCACCATCTCGCTTACCCCCTCCTGTATCGCCATGGCCCAGCATGCGGCCGCTACTTCTTCCGACCCCAGGCGAAGGCCCGTGTTCATTTCGTTCTTGGCGCACCCGTACCATTCCCCGTACCGTACCATCCGCCCCTCGGCGTCCACCGCCCATTTCCCCAGGCTGAATGGTTTGGCAAAACCCCAGTCCAGGGCATAAAACTTCTTCCAACTCCCCGGGTGCAGGGCGAAGGGCTTTGTTACGTGCTTCTCCCGCCGCCATTCGTCAAACACCTGCCCCGCGAAGATGTCCCAGTCCCCGAAGCGCAACGCCCGGTACAGGTGTCCGGGCATCATTTTCAGCCGCGCCGCATAGGCGGGGTCCTGGTTCATCAGAATCAGATTGTCGTCCAGTGTGGAGGGGATGAAACACCGGGTCGTGGAGAGCCCTGTCTCAGGGTCAGCGTGCCGGTACACCTTCCCCGGGATAAACCCGTCGATGAACCGCGCCTTGATCCAGGCGTGCCCCTTCCCTCCGGGGTTTGCCGTCCCCCGGAGGTAACACTCCGCCCCTTTCGGGGAGCGGACCCGGCTGCTCATGTACCGCCAGGCGTAATCGGTGGCGTAGTTCCCCAGCTCGTCAAAGCCCACCCAGGTGTATTGATGTCCCTGGTAATGCTCCACATCCCGGTCGCTTTCCAGATACCGGAATTTCAGCGTCGCGCCGTTGGGAAAAACAAAGGTGCGTCCCTTGTCCGTCAGCCGGCCCCCGATGGGAAGGTAGAGTTGTTTCGCCCGCTTGATAAGCTCTTCCAACTCGTCATAGGTCTTGCGGAACAGAATCCCCGTCCAATCTTCTTTCCACTGGTTCACCCCGTAGAGGTAATCCGCCAAGAGGAAATCGCTCTTTCCGCCCCCCGCCGCCCCGCCGTAGAGCAATTCAAAGGCGGGGTTTGCCAGGGCCTTGGCCTGTTTCGGCTGCGGTTCCCACAGGATTATACTATTCGCGGCCTTCATCCCCACTGATTTCCTCCTCCTCTCCCGCTTCTTTCTCCCGTATGCGCACCACCGGGAGTTCCGCCATCTCGACCGTCGCCGCAATGGCTTTGATCGGTTCCCCGTCGGTCCGGTCAAACAGGTATTTCAGCGCCGGAAAATACGGCTTCCGCTTCCCCTTGCCGAAGGCCAGATCTATCAGCTTCTGCGCCGCCGTGGCCTTCCCTTCTTCCCCCAGGGTTTCCTTTAAGACCTCGGTGAGGGATTCCCCTTTTGGCGGCCGTCCCTTGGGGTTCCCTGATTTCCCTTTTGGAAAGGGCCGGCCGGGGACCTTTTTCCCCCGTTTTGTGCTGTTGTCCTGTTGTTTATCAGCATGGTTCATCGTGAGATAAGCTTAACGTATGTATAGTTTATTTGCAAGAGGGGAAACCTCCATCGTGTGCTGATGGAGGGTGAGTATTTTTAACAACACGAGGATATGGCCGGCGGGTTATTTTGCATCCTCCGGCCGC
>JAITRV010000231.1 GCA_031288215.1 Spirochaetaceae bacterium
GGGGGGTGGCGGTGGGAACACATGGGGGGAACCCTTGGGGGGCCCCGTGTGTTCCCAGCCGCCAGGACCCCCCGATACATCCCCCCCATGCCGGCCCGTGCCGTGAGGACCAGCCGGCGGGTATCCGGCGGCCTGTACCAGGCCGAGGGCAAAGCGCACCACCCGGGAAAAATACTGGGGGGTGAGCCGGAGGGGGCTGTCCAGGGGGCCGTTGAGGGTTCTCCAGGTTTCGGGGATGAGCTGCCGGTCGTAGCTGTCCTGGACTTCCCGCTTGACCAGGGCGTCGGCAAAGGCGGGATTTTTCCGGAGGAGGGAGGTGAAGGGGACCGCTTCCCGCGCGGGGAGCACGGTGATGGTTTGGGCGGCGACGCCTGCCCGCAGAAAGCCCGCGTCGTCGGAGAAGGGGGTCGGCGCCAGGACCAGGCGGTCCAGCCGGAGCCGCCGGGCGGTTTCCAGGGCCCAGGTGCGGAGCTGCCGGACCGCCTGCCGGGTCCGGGCTATCCCTAAGCCCTGTTCGTTCTTCATCAGGTAGTCCGCGGTGGTGCTGATGATCAGGGTATCCCCGCAGCCGCAGGCGTCGAAGGTGTAGAACCGGCCCTTGCCCAGGCCGGCGCGCCGCAGGCCCCGGGCCAGGGTATAGGAACCCTGATGGCGGATCCCCTCGCCGGGGGCCAGTTCTTCCTTGTCGGTAAAGATGATAAGCCAATTCAGCGCGTGGGCTTGGCGCAGTTTCAGGGCCGTTTCGATGAGGAGAAACACCGAGGCGCTGTTGTCGTTTGCCCCGGGGCTGTCCGCCACCCGGTCATAGTGGGCCACCAGGACCACGGGGTTCGCCGGGGAGGGCCGGTGGGAACGGCCCGCCAGGGGAGGCGCGGCGAGGTCCTCCGGGGAGGGGCTGACCAGGATATGCCGGTTCCCCGCCACGGTGAGCACCGAAGCGGTGAGGGCGAGGTCCTCCAGGAGGCGGCGAAGCAGGGCGAAGCGGTCCGTTCCGAAGGCGATGAATTCGTCAAAGGAGCGGTAGGGGATTTCCGGCAGCAACTCGGCGGAGTGAATAGGCGCTTCCTTTCCGCTATACCGGGGAACGGCGCAGGAAGCGGCGGAAGAAGACGGCGATGTTTCCCTTGTTTTTTCCGTATTTTTGGGAAAAATCCTTGGCCGCGTCGATGGCGGAATAGTTGATACCGTATTTTTTATTTAAGAAATCCCAGTGTTTTACGATCCAGACGTAGAGATCCGCCGCGGTCCTGCCGGGAAAATGAAGGCAGAGCCGTTCATCGGTGATTATTTTGATGATGGGCTCATAAACGTTGCGGTACCAGGAGATCAGCGCCTCGGAAAAGGGAATTTCCTCAGGGGACTTCTCGTTGAGGTAGTATTTATGCACCAGAATATGGTTGTAGATCACGTCGTAACGGCCGGGCATGCTGAAATCCAGGTCGTCACAGCCCGTATACTCGCCGAAACCGGTCTTTTCGTAGAAGGTGTTTTTTTCACCGGCAATGATCCGCCGCCGCATCTCGTCCACGGTCATCTTCGCCGTGATGGTGATGTCGCTGGAAAAACTGATCACCTCGGCGTCGATCATCTCGATCCCCTGGCTCCGGGCCACGGAAACCCGGTGGTTCCCGTCCCGGACAAAGTAGACTCCCCCGATTTCGTAGAGCTGGATCGGGGGCAGGATGATGTCCCTGATATGGGCCTCGTCCACCCGCACCCACCGGGATTTGAGGTGATCCGATTTGGGCAGGAAATACTTGTTGAAATCCCGGTAGCGGCCCTCGCTGCCCACGATGAGTTCGATGGGCACCGTCTGCATCCCCTTATAGGTTTGATTTTTCGGCTTCAGGATCTCCCGGACGTCGTTAAACGAAAGGAGTTTATCCTTATCGGCATCCATAAAATGCTGAATCCGGGAGAGCAGGGCCTTTCCCCGGGCCTTTGAAAAATCTTCCGAAGCCTGAATCGTATAGTTATCCTTCATGGCAATTCCTCGATATTAATAATATAATGGCTATAGGCGTTTACCACCCAGGTATCGTGATACCGGGTCGTCCTAAGATCGGCGAGATCGTAGAGGTGGATATGGCCGTGGATGAGATAGGCGGGCTTGAAAATCCGCATGAAAGCCCGGAACACCCTGAAGCCCCGGTGGCAGGGGTCCTTCTTGTCGTGGATGTCCCGGGGAGCGGCATGGGTCAGGAGTATGTCCAGAAAACGCTTCCGGAAGATCCGGTTGATGATCAGGGCGGGAATGAGCTTGACCATTTCCAGGAACATCCCGAATTCGGTGTACTGATTTTGCCCCCGGTTATACATCACGGAACCCCCGAGGCCGGCGACGATGAGCCCTTCCTCGATCCTCACCTGGGAGCCGATATGGACCGACCCTGAGCCCTGATTGATATCCTCCGGCCAGGGGAGGGCGGATTTCTTATAGCGGTGAAATTCCTGGAGGTTGTGGTTCCCAAAGACAAACAGGAGGGGCTTGTTGAGGCATGACACGATGAATTCCAGGTATTCCAGGGGAAGGTCCCCGGCGCTGAGGACGAGGTCCACATCCTGAAACCGCTCTTTTATGGATGCGGAATAGACCAGGGGATCAATATAATCGGAAACGCAGAGTATTTTCATGGCCGCCCCCTGGTTCCGCGCGTTCAGAAAGGGTCCGGGAAAACCGGAACTGCCCCGAACAAAAGGGATAAAGGCCGGGGTCGAATTCTGCCGAAAATGGAACCAAAGGAGAAGACATGACTTTTTCGGCCCTTTCGTAGTACATTGTTATATATGAAGATTAATTCGTTTCATCCTTTGTGTCAAATCCTCAGCGGCGGTTTCGCCCCGGATTGAGGTGGAGTATGGTAAAGAAAATCGCTTTGACCACGGCGCTGTTTTTTCTCGGTGCGTTCCTGGGGGCGGCCCAGGACGCTTTTTCCCGGGGGGAAGAGCTTTTTTTGCGGAATAAGCCCCAGGAGGCCCTTCCCCTGCTGGAAGCGGCGGCGGCGGAAGAAAACGCCCCGGTTAAGGCGGCCCTCTACCTGGGGATCGCCTACCAGCAGCTTGACCGTCCGGACGAGGCCATCGCGGTGTTTCGGAAGATCCTGCCCCGGGCGGGGGACGAGACCGCCCGGATTGCGTTTAATTTGGGAAATGTGTATTATACGAAGGGGGATTTTGAAACCGCCCGGCAATATTATACCCAGGCGATTGACGCGGACCCCGCCTACGGGCCGGCGTATTTGAACCGGGCCAATGCCCTGATCTCCAAGGGGACTTTGCGGGAGGCCCTGGCGGATTATGAGCTCTACCTTTCCCTGGAGCCCCGGTCGGCGAAACGGCCCCGGATCGAGCAGATGGTGGCCCTGCTCCGGGAGGAATTTGCCGCGGAGGAGCGCCGGCGGCTCCAGGCGGAGGCCGCGGCCCGGGCGGAGGCGGAACGGCGGCAGCGCCTGATGGAAGAAGCCGCCGCGGCCCTCAGAACCACGGCGGAGGAAAGCACGGGGTTTTCCGCCGGTTCCGAAGAGGTTCAGGGCTACGACGACGAATTTCAGTTGGAATAGGTTTTTAGTATAGATTTTTAGCATGGTTTTTTAGCATAATTTTTAGCATGATTTTATCGAAACGATTCATATCGTGAACAAAAAGGATGGGGGGAAAGACATGGCGAGGATGCGACATGGATAGGCGGGTCTTGATAGGCGGGGGAATCGCCCTGGCCCTGCTGCTGGCGGCGGGTATCACCGTCGCCGTCTTTGCGTTCAGCCGGAAGGGGGACGATCCCGGTATAAGCCGGGAGGCCGATCCCTCCCGGGAAAATACCCTCACGCTCGCCAGGGACTATATCGCCCAGGGAGTCTATCAGCGGGCCCTGGATCATCTGGACCGGCTCCTCATCGCGGACGCCTCCGACGAGGAGGCCCGGACCCTGCGGGACGAGGCCCTGGCGGCCCTCCGGACCCAGACCGATACGCCTGCGGCCCCCCGTCCTTCCGTGGAGGAGATCGTCGCCCTGGGGCGGCTGGAGGCGGAACGGGCCCGCCGGGCCGAGGAAGAACGGGCCTCCCGGGAAGCGGAGGAGGCGGAACAGCGGGCCCACGCGGAGGCGGAAGCGGTCCGCCTGAAAGCCCAGGAGGAGGAACTGGCCCGGCAGTCCCAGGAAATGCAGCGCCGGATGCGCCTGGTGAATGACTACGTTGCCCAGGGGAAGGCCTCCCTGTCCGCCGGCGACTCCAAGGCCGCCACCGAAGCCTTTGACAACGCCCTGCGGCAGCTTCCCCCGGGGGAGAACCGCTTTGAGGGGCAAAAACGGGCGGAGATCGCCGACTCCTACTATGAGCGCTACGCCCGGGACCGGAACAGCCCCGAGGGGCAGGAGGCCCTGAAAGCGGCCCAAGCCTTTGCCCGGGAAGCCGCGGCGAAGGACCCCACCGGCACCCTTCCCCACAGTACCCTGGGGAAGATCTACCGGGATCTCAGCCAATGGGATAACGCCGCCGAGGAATTCCGGGAGGCGGTCCGCCTGGAACCCAATAATTATGTCCATTCCTACGAATTGGGGCGGGTCTATTTCAGCTCCCGCAAATTAGCCGAAGCCCGGCAGACCTTTGAGACCGCCACCCGCCTCAATCCCCAGTTTGAGTCCGCCTGGTACAACCTGGGAGGCGCCCTGAGCGCCCTGCGCCAGCGGGACGAGGCCCTGGCGGCCTTCCGCCGGGCGGTGGAGATCCGGCCCGATTACGCCCCGGCCCACCGGGAAATAGGGAGAATTCTTTCCGCCAAGGGGGACCGCCGGGGGGCGATTGAGGCATTCAGCGCGGCCCTGCGCACCGATCCCCAGGATCTCGCCTCCCTCAGGGAACTGGGGGTGGCCCAGAGCGCCGCCGGGGATTATGCCGCCGCGGAGGCTTCCTTTGCCAAGGCCCTCCAGGGAGCGCCCGGGGATGAACGGACCACCTACAATATGGCGGTGGTGAAGATAGCCCTGAAGAAGAGCGCCGAAGGGGTGGAATTTGCCCAAGAAGCCGTGGCCGCCGCCCCCAATAACAAGGAATACAACTACACCCTGGGCCTCGCCTGCGAGGGGGCCCTCAAATTCGATGAGGCCGTCGCCGCCTATACCCGGGCGGCCGTCCTGGACAGCCGGTATGTATCCCCCCGGATCAACCTGGGGCGCCTCTATGCGGACCGGGGTTTTCCGGATCAGGCCCTGGAGGTGCTGACCGAAGCCTACCGGGTTGAACCGAACAACTTCGAGGTGAACAACAACCTGGGACAGGCCTACGCGAAACAGAACCGGTGGAAAGAGAGCGTGGAGCACTACGAACGGGCCGTATCGGTCCAGCCGAATAACGCGGCGGTCCGGGAGAACCTCGCCTCGGCCTATGTGGGCGCCGGGGACATTGCCAAGGCCCGGGACACCTACCGGGAGGTGGTACGGATCGCCCCGAATAACTGGGACGCCTTCCTGGCGCTGGGGAACACCTATGTCAGCCTGGGGGACGCGGATTCGGCGAAGCGGTATATCCGGGACCTGATAACCCGGAATCCCGATTATCCCCGAAGGGCCGAAGCGGAAAGGATCCTGTCGGAACTATGAACGATCCCGCCAACGACCCCACGGTCCGGAAATCGGTCCAGACCTACGCCTTTGGGGCGATCCTCATCGCCCTCCTGATAATGGTGGGCCGGCTTTTCGCCCCCTTTTTTACGGTGCTCCTGTGGTCCACCCTCCTCTACGTGCTGTTAAACCCCCTGCATCAGCGGGTCGTGAGAAAGCTCAACCTCTCCCGGATGCGGGGGATCGTGCTCAGGAATATCTGGGCGGCGGTATTTTCCGTGGGGACGGTGATCCTGATCCTCATCCCGGTCCTCTTTGTATCCGCCCAGTTTTTCCGGCAGATCATTGAACTGATCCGCATGGCCCGGGACAGCTTCAACCAGAACCCCGGCATGGTTAAGGAGCTGCTGAGCCGGGCCTCCGAATTTATCCGGGATATTACCTCGGATCAGATCATTATCAGCGCCAACGAGATCCAGCAGCGGATCGTGTCCACCCTCAGTTCAAGCCTTCAACGGCTCATACAGATGAGCAGCGGCATCGCCCGGGATGTGGGCTCCTTTTTCATCGGCCTCGTTTTTATGATTTTCAGCCTTTTCTTCTTTTATTTGGACGGCCCCTATCTTTCCCGGCTCTTTTTCCATATCATTCCCATCAAGACGGAGTACCTGGACGCCCTGGTGGGGAAGTTTAAGGATATTACCAGAAATCTTTTTTTAGGGTATATCATGGTTGCCCTGGTTCAGGCGGTGATGGCCTATATCATATTCACGATTTTTCGGGTCAAAGGGGCCCTGGTTTTCGCGGGATTGACCCTGATCTGCGCCTTTATCCCCATGTTTGGGACGGCCCTCGTCTGGATGCCCCTGGGGATATTCCGCATCTTAAACGGAGAGGTCCTGGGGGGCGTGATTTTTCTGATCGTGTCGGGGCTTTTTATTTCAACCCTGGATAACTTCTTGCGGCCGGTTTTCTTACAGGACCGGATTCACCTCCATCCCCTGATCATCTTTTTTGCGATCCTCGGGGGGGTGCAGGTTTTTGGGTTTAACGGTCTGGTGTTAGGTCCGATAGTGGTGATTCTTTTCTTAACGGTACTGGATTTGTTTCTTACCGAACACATGATAAAGCCGGAATAACGGCGGAGGAACAGGATGAACGCGATTATCACCGTGGTGGGAACCGACAAGGTCGGGATCATCGCCCGGGTCAGCGCTTTTTTGGCGGAGCGGAATGTCAATATTGAGGATATAAGCCAGACCATCATGAAGGATAATTTTGTGATGATCATGATGGTGGATTTGTCCCAGGGCAGCGAATCCCTGGAACAGATAAAGGCGGGGCTTGCTGAAATCGGGGAGGCCATGAAGGTCTCCATCAGCATCATGCATGAAAAAGTTTTCGGCGCCATGCACCGTATTTAGGGCCCTGAGAAGATTATGCTGTTTAGCCCCTTTGAAATAAAAGAAACCGTGGATATGTTCCTGCGGTACAAACTGGACATCCGGGCCATTACCCTGGGGGTCTCCCTCCTGGACTGCGTCGCCGCCTCCGGACGGGAGTGCCGCCGGAGGATCCGGGAAAAGCTGCTCCGGGTGGCCGGTCCCCTGGTCACGACGGGCGCTCAGATCGAGGCCGAATACGGGATTCCCATCATCAACAAACGTCTCTCGGTGACCCCCCTGGCCCTCATCGCCGGCTCCGGGGATGAGGATGACCTGAGCCCCTACGCGGTCCTCCTGGACGAGGTGGCCCACGAACTGGGCATCGATTTTGTCGGGGGCTTTTCCGCCCTGGTGCAGAAGGGCTTTTCCCGGGGGGACGAGGCCCTCATCGCGGCGATTCCCCAGGCGCTCTCGGCGACGGAACGAGTCTGCGCCTCGGTCAATGTGGCAAGCTCCAAGAGCGGCATCAACATGGACGCGGTCCGCCGCATGGGGGAGGTGATCAAGGCCGCCGCGGAGAAGACCGCCCATCGGGACGGGATAGGCTGCGCAAAGCTGGTGGTGTTCTGCAACGCCCCGGAGGACAACCCCTTCATGGCGGGCTCCTTTCACGGGGTGGGGGAAGGGGAGTCCTGCCTCAACGTAGGGGTTTCCGGCCCCGGGGTGGTGAGGGCCGCCCTGGAATCCCACCGGGAGGCGAGCTTCGACGAACTGGCGGACATCATCAAAAAGACGGCCTTCAAGATCACCCGGATGGGTCAACTGGTGGGGATGGAAGCGGCCCGGCGGCTGGGGGTCCCCTTCGGCATCCTGGACCTTTCCCTGGCCCCCACCCCCGAGGTGGGGGATTCGGTGGCCCGGATTCTGGAGGAGATGGGCCTGGAGTCCGCGGGAACCCACGGGACCACCGCGGCCCTGGCCATGCTGACCGATATGGTCAAGAAGGGCGGGGTCATGGCCTCCACCCATGTGGGGGGCTTCTCCGGGGCGTTCATCCCCGTTTCCGAGGACGAGGGCATGGTCGCCGCGGTCCGTTCCGGTTCCATCAGCCTGGACAAGCTGGAAGCCATGACCTCGGTCTGCTCCGTGGGCCTCGACATGATAGCCCTGCCGGGGGACACCCCCGCGGCCACGATTTCCGCGATCATCGCCGATGAAATGGCCATCGGGATGGTGAACCACAAGACCACCGCGGTCCGGGTCATCCCCGTACCGGGCAAGCAGGCCGGGGAATGGGCCGAATTCGGCGGCCTTTTGGGGGGCGCCCCCATCATGGCGGTGAACGCCGCATCCAGCGCGGCCTTCATCGCCCGCCGGGGCCGCATCCCCGCGCCGATTCACAGCTTCAAGAACTAAACGAAGGGCGGGCGGGGATACCCCCGGCCCGGGCCGGCACACGAAATATCTGCGGGGGGTCCTGTCAGGGGAAAAAACATAGGTTCCCTCCGGTGGCCCCTCCCTATGTTTTTCCCCTGACACCCCCCTCCGCGATTCTGTCCGGGCCGGCTCGTGCCGGGGGAGGAGTGAGCAGTTAGGAGGGAGGAGTTTTCTGATCAGGTGTCTTTTTCCGCTCCTAACTCCTCCCTCCTCACTTCAAATTCGGTGCCAGGCACCGGTCCAGAAAAAAAATTGCATTTTTTTTCGAAGAATTTCAAATTTGCGGATTTCCCCGATATGAGGGGGCTGTAAAGTGTGTTAATTCCTTATCTTACAAAGACTTAGCGTTGCTGGTCGGTGCTGACTGATTATGCACAATTCGGGAT
>JAITRV010000238.1 GCA_031288215.1 Spirochaetaceae bacterium
GAGCGATATTATAAAAATCATGAATACGGAAGAAATTACCCTTTATATCGACGAAAACGGCGATGATTCGAATAGCGGAACCCGGGACGATCCCCTGTGGAGTGTGGCAATGGCGTTGAACCGGGTGCGGAAACGGGCGTACAAAGCGGCCTGTTTTGTCATTTCAGGTTCGGTTACCGAGGTGGCCGCCCAGAAGGCGATGATTGATATTACCGGAGACGGGCTGCCCATAATACTCCTGCGGGGAGAGAGCGCTGAACGTCCGGGGATACTCAACGCCAAGGGGCTTGAGAAACGGGTTATCTATGTCGCCGATGACAATACCCTCTGTATTGAGGGCCATATTGCCATCCGCGGCGGAGTGACCCAGGGCCTCGGCGGGGCGGGGATCGCCGTTGAAGGGGCGACGCTGATCATGAAGGGCGGCGAAATCTCGGACAACGATGCCCGCTTCGGCATGGGCGGGGGCGTTTATGTGGGGAGAGACGGTAAATTTGTCATGCTGGGGGGCGCTATTACCCGGAACCATACCAAGCTGCACGGGGGCGGCGTGTTTCCCGACGACGGGGGAAAATTTACCCTTTTTGACGGTACGATTTCCGGTAATACCGCCTTTGTTTCCGGCGCGGGCGTCTTTGTGGGACTGGACTCAGAGTTTAAGATGCTGGGGGGCTGCATCGAAAAAAACATGGCCGGCGGGCAAGACGGCATGATGCTTGCGGGCATGTCCATCCCCTGCGGACAGGGCGGCGGGGTGTACGTCTGTCAGAACGCCCTGTTTGAGATGGAGGACGGCAAAATCATCAAGAACCGCGCCATCGCGGCCGGGCGGAATGACCATGCCGGCTCCGGGGGCGGCGTGTTTGTCGAAAAAGGCGGCGTTTGCTGCATCGCCCAGGGGAGCCTTGCCCAAAACGGGGCGATGAATTGGGGCGGCGGGCTGTATAGCCAGGGGCACTTTACCGTTACCGCGGAATGTATCATCGAAAACAATGTCGCCCGTCTGGGGGGCGGGGGCATCTATATTACCCAGGAATGGGGGATTTGTGAGATGAAAGGGGGCTTTCTCCTGAACAATTATACCGGCGGCAAGGGCGGCGCGGTCCACGTTACGGAGAACGCCACCTTTATCTTAGAGCACGGCTTTATCACCAGAAACCACGCCGGCGAATTAGGCCATGCCTTTCTTATAAACGGCAAAGCCGCCATAAACGGCGGGCTCATCTTTAACAATAAATATCTTCCGGAAAATGAGTTCTACCAGCACCCGGAGCCGGAAGCGCCGGAGCCGGAAGCCCCGGATGTAGAACTCCCGGAAGCGGACGAGGACGTTCCCGCCCTCGTCTTAGAGGAAGGGGGAAAACTCATTATCCGGGGCGGCGAAATCGAAGGCAAAATAGCCCTCAAGAGTAAGACCCAGCTTGTGGATCTGAGGGAACAAAAAACCGTGAATCGGCAGGAGGAGTGAGGAGTTAGGAGGAGGGAGGAGTTTTCTGATCAGGTGTCTTTATTCCGCTCCTCCCTCCTCCCTATCTCCCTCCTCACTCCGAATTTGGTGCCCGGCACCGGGTCAGAAAAAAAATTGCATTTTTTTGCGAATTTTTTTCAAAAAACCAAGATTTTTTTATCAAAGCGTGATATAGTATTCAGTAGGTTCTTGAAAGAGAGAACGAATTATCAGGCCGCTTCCCGGCGGTCGAACCTTATCGGGGTTTCTATAAAAAGAGGACCCCGGGGGCAGCCGATCCTGCAAGATTAAACTGCCACCGGGGTTTGCACTTAAGCAAGGTAATTCTAGCCTATCCGGGTAATAATTACAAGCTTAAGTCCTCTTTAATTTACCTTCGGCGTTGATCTGCGCCGGAGACATCCGTGATCTGATCCGGGGGACACCTGGGATCTGATCGTGAGTGTATATGTAAGGAGGACGTGCTGTGAAACGGCGTCTTATACTCGGACCTATCATTGCCTCCATCGGATCGAAGATCGATGGACCTCTGGTCCACGCCCTCCCTGTTCACGTGGCGAGTCCTCTGGGAGGGCGCGGATTTCTGGTCTACGGACCAGAGATCCGGCAGTTTCAGACTCTTCTGCCGGATCGCAGTCTGCGCTCTCCCATTTTTCTCCCACGTTCTGTTCGGTCTCTTGGGGGACGGCGGATTTTACAAGGCTTTCCGTTCGTCCCCCTGTGTATAGACAACTCCCGGCGGCCTGTCCGCCGGGAGTCTTTTCCCGCGGGTTCCGCGGGCATCCGGGCGTAGACCCTGGATGCATATTTCTTTCAGGAGGACTCTATGTATAAACGGAGTCATGTTAAGGGAATTGTACTCTTATTCCTTATTTCCCTCATTGCGTTATTGGGCTGCCCCACGGATGCCGGCAGCGACGACAGCCCTGACGGTACCGGCGATGTGCCGTCGGTTGCGGGCGGCGGAGGCGGAGGCGGCAATCCGTCTACGGAAACGACAGAGCCGGTCACCTTGGCCGCGACGCTCACGGCGGAAGAATTTAAGGATTATTATCTTGCTCGAAAGGGTTCGTATATTATCCCCGTCGGCGGTGTTACGGTTTCAGGGGCAGATACGTTTTTTGTGCCATCGGATGTAACCCTTGACTTCGTGGGGGCTTTGACCCTGGACCAGTACAGTGTTATTATAATTGAGGATGCGTCCAGCGTGAAGGGTACCGGAACCGTTACAACTGGTACAAGCCCCGTAACAATCGTTGGGGATGCGAGCCTTTCCGGCCTGGCAGGGACGAATGCTACCCCGGTTTCCTATGCATCGGGAACCGGTCCCATCAATACCGGCGGAACCGATATCGCGGTAAAAGGCGATATTACGATTAACGGGACAGCCACCGGCACGGATAACATCCTCAATACGGTCCTTGGCGACAAAAACCTCTACGTGGCCGGTAAATTGACGGTTTCCGCAGCCGTAACCCACACTACCGGTAAGATTACGGTAGCCGGCGATGTTGAGGCTGCCGCGGCGATTACCGGCGCCCTTTCCGTTACCGGAAAACTGGATTCTTCCAAGGCCGTTACTATCAGCGGCGCTTCCTCAATAGACGGGAACGTAAAGCTGAGCGGAACCGGCGCGGACGGCATCCTGAGCACAAGCGGCGCCGCGACCCTTACGGTAGGAGGCGATCTGGAGGCTGCGAGTGTAACCCTGGGTAGCGCCACTACCGATGCCCTCACCGTAGGCGGCACCGCCAAGATTACCACCCTCACCGGCGGCGCTGCGGCGAATGAGGTTACTTTCACCGGCAAAGCCGTAATTGGCACCATAACCGGCGGAGCAGCCGCAAACGTGTTTAACTTTGCCGGAAACGACAGCACTATCTCCACCTTTACCTCCGGCGCCGCCGGTACGGTAATTGGCGGAACCGGTACGGTCGCCATTGCCAACGCGCTGGGCGACACCTCAACCAACACGGTCATCATCAAAAACACCGGCGGCGTAACGCTGACGGCGGAAAGCACTATCGCGGCTAATCTCAAGGTGACCAAGGCCGTTATAAAGGGTGATAATACTGGGGTGACCATCGAATCGGACGCTGCCAGTATCGCGGTCCCGGCTGCCGGAAGCATCACCGCGGCGGGTACGGGGAGTTCCATCGTTGTCGGTACCACCATAACCCTCACCGAGGCAGTTCTCGGCGCCGGTACCTATACCGTAGCGGCGGCCGCGCTAACCTTGAGCGGGAGCGCCGTCATCACCGTGAATGACGGCGGTACGGCAGATGTTGGCGGAGCAGCCACCCTTCTGTTGACAACAGCTGATGATAAGGTGGTCCTTAAATCAGGCGGTACGCTTGCTGTTGCTGTCGGGGCGAAGATAGATGATGCCAGCGGAACACCATTTACTGCCGCAAAACTCGGGGTATACGCGGCAAGTGATGCGACCTTTACTACTGCTATGAAGACTGCCGTAGCGGGAACAGCGCCTTATGTAGTAACAACGAGCGGGACAGGAGCGGCCAGTGACATCATTCTCGGCTTAATAAAGTTTACCTTGGCGGATACTGCCGCCGTCAGAGCCGGAGCAGATGCTTCTACAGGTGCAGCAGCAGGCTCTATCAAAGCCGGCGAAAATACGGTCGTCGCATTTACCGGCACCACCTAATCCCACCCCCTCAGCGGGGCCGGGTCTGAAGAATCCACGAGGAAGGATAGGCCGTAACACGGCCTATCCTTCCTTCTCTCTCTCGTACAACCGCTGGTCTTGTGACCATAACGGCGCAAGGTGATACCGGCGGGAATACATTTAAGCGGTCCGCCCTCCCTCCCCGCTTTTTGTGACCAGCCCGCCTGGATCGGCTTCTTGCCACAGTCCAGCCTCCACCTCCCACCGGCCAAGGCAGCCTCACCCCGCACCCGTACCCGCCCCCACGCGCTAAAAGCCAGCCGAGGGATGCCTCGCCGGAAAAACCGGCACGGGCCGGTAGGGGCCGGCACAGGACAGAATCGCGATGGGGGGTGGCAGGGAAATACCCCGGGCGACCCCTTTTGAGCAGAGGAACCAGTTATGCCGTAGGCATCAAGAGCAACGTCGCGAACAGGGGGCGACCGGAGTATTTCCCTGACAGGACCCCCCCGCAGATCTCTCTTGTGCCGGCCCATGCCGGCCCGTGCCGGGAGGACCAGTCAGGGGTATCCCCCGGCCTGCTGGCCTGCTGGCGGAAAAGCCCGTCCTATGATATACTCATACTATGGAAAGTACCAATTCTGTGGAGATGACAAGACCTGCCCCGGAGGAGTTGCCGGGGGGTATCGTCTTTGATACCAGTTCAGGCTTCTCAGAGGAGGAGCAGCGGAGTATCCTCGCGGGGATAGAGGCCATAACCGCCAAGACCGCGCCCCAGGAGGAGGTCCGGGAGGTCCGGGCACGGAAACGGGGGGGCGGATTTCCCCTGGCGGTGAACTGCGCCGCCCTGATCCTCCTGGCCGGAGGGGTCCTGGGGCTTTCCTATCTTTTCCGCATGGACGAATCGGTGATCCGCCAGGGTTCCAGCAGGTTGGGGCTTACCGAGCGGAGGCTCATCCAGGAGATCCGGCAGGAGAACGAGAAGCGGATCAGCGAAAAGGAACGGGAAATTACCGATATGATGACAAAACTCTCCGGCCTTGACCTGGAGCTTCAGGATTTGCAGGCCCTGATGGAGGAACGGATAAACCTGCGGGAGGAGGAACTGCGGCGGCAGTTGGAGGAGGAACTTGAGGGAGAGCGGAACCGGCTGCTTGCCCAGAACCTGTCCGACGCCGCCATTGCCGAGCAGATGCGGATCTTTGATGAACAGCGGATCGCCCGGATGAACGGGGAACTCGCCTCCTACCGGGAGGAACTGGAAGCGGAACGGAAGACCGCCGAAACAAACCTCCAGGGCCTCCAGTTGGAGTACCGGAACAGTCTGGCCGCCCTCCAGTCGGAACGGGCCCAGATCCTGGAGGCATCCCGTTCCCGGGAGGCGGAGCTGCGGGCCCAGTTAGAGGAGCGGGCCGGGGAGTTGAATGTCCGGTATGAGCAGAATCAAGAGGAACTGCGGCGGCTCTCGGATGAGCAGGAACAGGCGGTCCTCTTTGACCGGCAGATGGCGGGGTTCTACACCGCCGTCAGGAACGCCATCGAGGAGGGGGCGCCGGATAAGGCCGCGGCAACCCTGGCCCAGATGGGGGACTTCCTGGAAACCCCCTCCCTGCGGGGGAACCGGGCGGTCCAGGCCCGGAAGGAGCCTTACGAGGCCTCCATCGCCGCGTTGAGGGCGGTGATTGAGGCCATGGGCATCCCGGTTGCCCGGCCGGAGGGGGAGGTCGACCCGGAGATCGCGGCCCTGCAGGAGCAGATCGCCGCCCTGGAAGAAACCGTCGCCGATCAGACCCGGCAGATCGCCGCCTTCCAGTCCCAGGACAGCGCCCGGGCCAGAAGCATCGGCCAATATGAGCGGACCATCGCCGAACTCCGGGCCGAGAACTCAAGCCGGGAGCGGGAACTCACGACCCTGAGAACTCAGAACAGCTCCCAGGAGCAGACTATCGCCACCCTGAGAAATCAGACCGCATCCCAGGAGCAGACCATCACGACCTTGAGAAGCCAGAACAGCTCCCAGGAGCAAACCATCGCCACCCTGAGGGCCCAGACCGCTTCCCAGGGGCAGACCATCGCCGATCAGACCCAGCAGATAAACACCCTCCGGACCACCAACACGTCCCTGTTCCAGGCGATGGAAAACCTCCAAAAAGCCCTGGATACCGCCCGGGAATTACAGAACGCCCCGCAGTAGCGCGGCGATGCGGTACGCGGCTATTTGGACTTCATCACCTCAACCCCGTTCCAGCCCTCCGGGGGGGGATTGAGGGCGTAGGCCATCGCGCGCCTCAGGATGACCTCGGCGCAGAAGTCATGGGGAAGCAGGGTCAGGGTTTCCTGGAATTTGGCGGCGGCTTCCCGAAAGGCCCTCCGGTAATAGAGGTCCATCCCCTCGTTGTGGAGGGCCCAGGCCTTTCCTTCATCCTCCGGGAGGGACCGTCTGGCGGTATAGATCCTGACCCCCTGGGTTTTTCCCTTGACCGCCACCGTATCCAGCAGCCGGGTGGGGAGTTTCCCCTGGATTTCCTGGTAGACCGTCTCGGAGACGAGGATAGGCTGGCGGTAGGCCTTGGTCAGCCCCTCCATGCGGGACGCCAGGTTGACCATGTCGCCGATGACGGTATAGTCCATCTTCCGCTCGCTGCCGATATTTCCCACCGTGACGATCCCGTAGCTGATCCCGACGCCGATGTGGAATTCGGGCTTCCCCAGGCGCCGCTGGTTTTCATTGAAATCTTCCAGGGAATCGAGCATCTCCAGCCCCGCCAGGACCGACTGGAGGGCGTCGTCATCGTGCTTTACCGGCGCCCCCCAGATGGCCATAATCGCATCCCCGATGTACTTGTCCACAATCCCGTTCCGGTTCATGATAATATCCACCTGGCCGGAAAAATAGCGGTTCAGGGAGTTCACGAGGTCATCCGGGGCCATTCCCTCGGAAATCGTGGTGAAACTCCTGATATCGGAAAAGAGAATGGAGATGACCCGGTTATCCCCCACCAGCATGGACTCCGGGGAGGCAAAAAACCGGTCGATCAGGTCCTTGGGCACGTATTTCTGGAAGATCTGCCGGATCCGCTGTTCCTTTTTCTGGGCCAGCACCGCCTCAAAGGCGTAGCGTTTAATCTGGCCATAGGCTTTTTCCAGTTCGGCGATCATGATGTTGAAGGTGTGGGCCAACTGCCCCGTCTCATCCCGGTATTCCACATCCACCCGGGCGGAGAGATCCGTGGAACCGATGATCCCCTTCATGGTCTTGACGACCCTCCCCAGGGGATTCGTCAACAGCCGGGCAAGGAATATGAGCAGCACCACCGCCAGGACCGAGGCCGCCCCGATCATGATGAGGGTTTGGGTGGTAATGGCATCCACATCCCGGTAAAACGCGGCCTTTTCTTCGGTCAACAGCACCCACCACCGGAAGGGGGTAAAGAAAAAGGCCCGGATGACCCGTTCCTTTCCCCCGATGGGCGCGTTGAACAGATCGTCCCCCGCATCCTCCAGGAGGCCCGCGAGGCGCTCCTGCTCATCCGGGCTCAAGTTCACCTCGGCGGTACTCATCACCACCTTGCCGGCGGGGTCGAGGGCCAGAATCCGCTCGGTTTCGCTGAGGATAATGCTCTGGGCATAGCTTTCCACCGCATACTTCGCCGCCTGCACCATATCGGGCCGGCCGGCGAAATCATTCTCCACCAGCAGCGCCCACTGGTTATCGGCGTATTTTTGCAGTTCATTCACCTTAAAACTCAAAAACCCCTGGGCTATCCGGGTGATGCCGTTGGCGGCGGTAAAGTAGGACGCCGCTTCGGCCAGCACCAGGGTAACGATGATCAGGGGCAGCACCACCAGAATGATCTTTGACCGGATACTCATAGTACCATACTATACGCTCCAGGAGAAAAATACAAGGAACCCAGGAGGCGCCAGGCGCCAAAAATGTGTTGCTTGCTACGGGCTGACCCGCTTGCGGTCCCGGGGAAAGAGGCTGGCCTCTTTGACGTTGGCGAGGCCCAGGATCTTCTGGGTAAGCCGCTCGCAGCCGATGGCAAAGCCCCCATGGGGGGGACAGCCGTATTTGAAGACCCGGTAGCCCGCGATGTCTTCCTCCTTGAGGCCGAATTTGGGAAGCGCCTCCAGGAGGGCCTGATAGTCGTGCTGCCGCCTCCCCCCGGTGGTGATCTCCAGGCCCCGGAACAGGGCGTCGAAACTCATGGTGAAAACCGCCCCTTCCCCGGCGGCTTCGACAGAAGTCCCGCTTGCCCAGGGATAGGCGTAAAAGGGCCGGTAACGCCGGGGGAAGCGGTTCACAAAGACGAGATCCGTCCCCTTTTCCCGCAGGGCCCATTCGCACAGGAGCCGTTCCGCCTCGGGGTTGATGTCGAAGATCCGCCCTCCGCCCCCCCGGGCTTTTGCCGCTTCGGCGTTGGCCAGTTTGACGGCCTCCTCGTAGGGGATCACCGGAGCCCCCGCGACCGAAGCCGCATCGGGGACCGCGGCGTTCCACAGGTCCAGTTCCGCCCGGTTCTTTCGCTCCAGTTCGGCAAAGATGTAAGAGAGGAGCCCCTTCTCAAGCTCGATGAGGTCCAGTTCGGATTCGATAAAGCCCATCTCCACATCCAGGGAAACGTATTCGTTCAGGTGCCGGGGGGTGTCGTGTTTCTCCGCCCGGTAGGCCGGGGCCACCTCGAAGACCCGTTCCAGCCCCGAGGCCACCATGATCTGCTTGTATATCTGGGGGGATTGGGCCAGGTAAACCTTCCGGTCAAAGTATTCCACCTCAAAGAGTTCCGCCCCCCCCTCGGTGCCCCCGCCGACGAGCTTGCTGGTCTTGATCTCCGTAAAGTCCTGGGATCGCAGGTACGCGGAAAAGGCCTCGATGATCGCGGCCTGGATCTTGAAGATGGCGCGGATCTTGGGGTTTCTGAGGGACAGGGCCCGGTTATCCAGGAGGGCCTCCAGGCCCACCTTGGAACTGTCCCCGTTCACCTGGTAGGGGAGGTCCCCCTCGGCCCGGCTGATGATCTCCAGGGACCGCACGCGCAGTTCCACCCCCCCGGGGGCCTTTTCGTTGGCCGCGGGAATCCCCCGCGCGCGGATCACCGATTCCAGGGTAAGGGGGCCGGTTCCGGAGGGGCTTTCGCCGTGGGCCGTGCAGGGCCCGTCCCTGTCGCCGGCCGCTTCATCGGAGCATACCAGTTGAAGCAGGCCCGAGCGGTCCCGGAGGATCACGAAGGTGATTCCCCCCAGTTCCCGAATCCGGTGTACCCAGCCGCAGACTTCCACCTCGGCGGCGTTCCCAACTTCCTTGATCATATCCTTCACGAGCAGGCGCATAGTTCCTCCATTTTTCGGTTTTCGCTTCGGTTCCCGCTTTCGGGTTTAGGCTGATTTTGCGATCAGGGCCTCTACCTGGGAGCGGACGATACCGGGGTCCGCCCGGCCGCCGGTGGCCGAGAGGACCTTGCCCACGAGGTAGGCGGTGAGGGTATTGGCCCGTTTGGCGTTCCCCTCCCGGTGGGCGGATCGGACCTCCCCAAAAACCGCCGTTTCCTCGGCATAGACGTTTTCCACCGACCGGGCGATCTTCTCCGGATCGGCGATCCGCTCCCAGCCCCGCTCCCGGATGAGGTCCTCCGCCTCCTTGTCCTCCGCCAGGATCAGTTCCGCCGCCTGCCGGGCGTTTTTGAGGGAAACCTCCCCCCGGGCGGTCATGATCACCAGGGCCGCCAGCCGCCGGGGGCTGAGCGTGAAGGAGGAGAGTTCCTCCGGGGAAATCCCCTCCCGGGAGAGGATGTGTTTGATGTCCGTGAGGAACCAGTTGGCGATCCGCTCCGCGGCGTCCCGCTGCTCCAGGCCCCGGCGGACCGCCTCGGTCACGGCGGCCTCAACGTAGTCGGCCCCGGCCTTTTCGTCGCAGAGCTTTTCCGCCTGTTCCTCCGGGAGGCCGTAGTCCGCCATGAAACGCTTCATCCGGGAACGGGGCAGCTCCACCAGGGCCGCATCCACCGAGGCCAGGAAGGCGCTATCCGGCTCGAAGACCGGCAGGTCCGGCTCGGGAAAATAGCGGTAATCCTTGGCGTTCTCCTTGGTCCGCATGGGTTCGGTCTGGTCCCGGTTTTCGTTCCAAAGCCGGGTCTCCTGGACGACCGGCTTGCCCTGGTCCAGAAGGGCCCCCTG
>JAITRV010000248.1 GCA_031288215.1 Spirochaetaceae bacterium
GGGCGGCTGTCGCGGCCCTGGCGGAGCAATACCCGGACATCAAACAGCACCTGTATCAGGAGGATGGGAGCCTTCGCTCCTTCATCAATGTCTTTGTGGGGGACACCAACATCAAAAAACTGCGGGGCCTGGATACGCCCCTTTCCGACGGGGCGGTACTCATGCTGGTTCCCGCCATTGCCGGAGGCACGGCAGGGGGCGCCCGAGACGGCACGCGAGCCGGCGAGCGTGTCCCCGACACCTCCGGTACCACGGCGTGGCCCCCGGCTCATGTTACTGCCGGGGATAAAGCAAAAGGGGGCCGGAGATAATGGCCCGCCTTATCCCCAACGAGCGCCTTTCGGATCTTTCCAACGAGGAAATTTTCCGCTATAGCCGGCATCTGTTGCTGCCGGAGATCGGTGTCGCGGGGCAGAAGCGGCTCAAGGCGGCGAAGGTGCTCCTCGTGGGAACCGGCGGCCTCGGCGCGCCTTTGGGGCTCTACCTTGCCGCCGCCGGGGTGGGAACCTTAGGCATCGTGGACTTTGACCTGGTGGAGGAGTCGAACCTCCAGCGCCAGGTGATCCACGGCGTCCGGGACGTGGGGCGGCCCAAGGTCGCTTCCGCCAAGGATCGGATCAAGGGCATCAACCCCCGCGTCAACGTCGTTACCTACAACACCATGCTTTCAAGCGGGAACGCCCTGGACATCATCGCGGACTACGACATCGTGGCCGACGGCACCGACAACTACCAGACCCGCTACCTCGTCAACGACGCCTGCGTGCTTTTGGGAAAGCCCAACGTCTACGGTTCGATTTTCCAGTTTGAGGGGCAGGCCTCGGTGTTCTACGCCGCAGAAGGCCCCGGTTACCGCTGCCTCTACCCGGAACCGCCGCCTCCGGGCCTGGTGCCCTCCTGCGCCGAAGGGGGGGTGGTGGGGGTGCTGCCCGGCATCATCGGCTGCATCCAGGCCAACGAGGTGATAAAACTCATCGTGGGCCCCAGCGCGTATTCCACCAACACCGCCTGCACCCTGGTAGGCCGGCTCCTCCTCTTTGACGCGTGGAAGACGCAATTCAGGACCCTCACACTGGACAAGGACCCCCGGTGCCCCATCTGCGGGGAAAACCCCTCCATCCATGAACTCATCGACTATGAGCAGTTCTGCGGCCTCAAAAAAGCGGCGGAGGAAGAACCGGTGGAGATCATCACCGCCCAGGAGTTGAAGGACCGGATGGACCGGGCCGACCCCCTGCAGATCATCGACATCAGGGAACCCCACGAGCGGGCCATCGCGAAATTCCCCCTGGCGAAAGCCATCCCCCTGGGCCAGATGGCCCGGCGGGTGGAGGAGTTTGACGAAGGGGTGGACGCGGTGTTCATCTGCAAGATAGGCCAGCGGAGCGTCTTCGCCATCCGCGCCCTGCGGGAAGCGGGGTACCGGGGGCGGCTCCTCAACCTGAAAGACGGCTTTGCCGCCTGGGCAAAGGAGGTGGACAGGTCGCTGCCGGTTTATTGAAGAATGAACCACGAATCATGCGAAGGAAGAAGGATGGAGGGAACCCACGGACCACACGAACAAGGGGAGATTATGAATGAGGATAATGAAGAGAAAGAATTACTTTATAAAGATGAATGTTACCGCATCCGGAAATGTGCGTTTGAAGTGAATAGAAAGCTGGGAATCGGATTTTTGGAAGCGGTATACCAGGAGGCTATGGAAATTGAATTAAGGAAGGCAAATATCCCCTTTGAATCTCAAAAATCATTACCCATCCGGTATGATGAATGTTTTTTGAAACAATGCTATCGGGCGGATTTTGTTTGTTTTGAGAAAATTATCGTAGAAATAAAAGCGGTAACAAAAATTGGGCAAGAGCATAAAGCACAGATTTTCAATTATTTATCCGCTAGCGGGCTAAAATTAGGAATTTTGATAAATTTTCATGCTTTCCCCAAAGCAGAAATTATCAGAATCGTTCGTTAAACCATTCGTGTGGTCCGTGGTTAAATAATGAACCACGAACCATGCGAAGGAAGAAGGAAGAAGGGAACCCACGGACCAACACGGACTTGTTGTTTGGGATACATGCGTTTGTCCGTGGTTAATCCGTAATTAATATGAGAATGCAAGGAGAGCTAACATGGCAAACAACGAAATCAACGCGCTGGGACGGAACGCGGCGTATCAACTGGCGAATGTAACGAAGACGCCGCCCCAGTACGGGGCCCTGACCCCCAAGTGGCTCGCCAGGGTGCTGGAGTTCAAGGGGCTTGAGGCGGGGATCTACCGGGTAAACCGGGTGGTGGAGGGGGACACGCCCCTGGACGCGCTGTGCGGCCAGGACCCGAAGAAGGTCGATATTCCCCAGGGGTATATCGAATACGAAACCAAGCCCCGGGAGTACCGGCTGAGTTCGATCAGCACCATTATTAACGTGGATACCAAGGTGCAGGATGTCTACAGCGCCCCCTACGATCAGACCAGGGAGCAGCTTGCCCTGGCGGTGGAGAGCCTCAAGGAGCGGCAGGAAAGCCAGATCGTCAACAGCGACGATTACGGCCTCCTCAAAAACGCGGCGGAGGGACAGCGCATTCAGAGCCGGTACGGGCGGCCCATGCCCGACGACCTGGACGAGCTGCTCACCAAGGTCTGGAAGGAGCCCTCCTTCTTCCTGGCCCATCCCCGGGCCATCGCGGCCTTTGAGCGGGAATGCACCCGCCGGGGGGTTCCGCCGGCCTCGGTGAATGTCGCCGGGGGCACCTTTATCGCCTGGCGGGGGGTTCCCCTCATTCCCACGGACAAACTCTTTGTGGACGGCCTCAAAAACCCCACGGCCAAAACCGGCAAGACCAACATACTCCTCATCCGCACGGGAGAAGCGAAGCGGGGCGTCATCGGCCTGTACCAGACGGGGGTTCCCAACGAACAATCCCGGGGCCTCTCGGTCCGTTTCCGGGGCATCGACGATAACGGCGTGGCCTCCTATCTTCTTTCGGTGTACTGCTCCGCCGCGATCCTCTCGGACGACGCCGTGGCGGTTTTGGAAGACGTGGAAGTCGGGGACTACTATGACTATACCCAGAACCCCGTATAACCCAGGGCAAAGCCCGGGGGGCCGCCCCACCGACTACGGCCTTCCCGGCGAAGGGGAGATCGCCGC
>JAITRV010000095.1 GCA_031288215.1 Spirochaetaceae bacterium
TATGGACCGCTTCTTTCAGTTTCGGGAAGAAGCGTTCAAGGGCGTTTTGAGAGCTTTCCTTCACCATGCTGAGCATGAACCATATTAGTTTTTTGAAAGGCATTTTACGATTCCGGGTGAAATCCTGTGTTCGTTTCTTCGAGCGGTTTCCATATTCCGCTCGTTCTAACAGGCTTCTGATTTTCCCAATACAAGTTTTTTTCCCATGTTACCCCTCCCTATTTTGGTTTATCACCGCTTTTGGAGGCTGTCTATCCCTTAACTTGTTGACAGTGGGAGTGAGGAGTGAGGAGAGAGGAGCGGAAAAAGACAACTGATCAGAAAACTCCTCCCTCCTAACTGCTCACTCCTCCCGGCTTCTTGCAACCGCACCGCCTCCACCCCAGCCGGCCAAGGCAGCCGCCCCCGGCAGCCCGACCCGCCCCCACGCGGAAAGGCCGGTCGGGGGATACTCCCGCCGGAAATACCGGCACGGGCCGGCATGGGCCGGCACGGGGCCGAATAGCGACCGGGGGGGTCAGGGGAAAAAAAGAAGGAGGGGACGCCGGAGGGAACCTATGTTTTTTCCCCTGACAGGACCCCCCCGCAGATCTCTCTTGTGCCGGCCCATGCCGGCCCGTGCCGGGAGGACCAGGCAGGGGTATCCCCCGGTCTGTCCCGGTCGCCCCCCGGCCTGCCGCGCTTTTAGCAAAAATCCAAAAAAACTCCATTTCTTTAAAAAATTGCTTGTATTTTAATTTTTTATGGATTATATTCACATCAAAGGCCTCATGGGCCGCGGAGCCTTTTCGGGGATACCCCAAGGCATCCGATATATTTCTACACCTACAGGGGGTCCACCATTATGTGCGGACAGATATGCATCCAAGGTTTTTCTTCTTTTAACGCTCACGCTCGTGGTCTCATTTTCTCTCTTCCTCCCCCCTCCCCTCCCTATCGGTTTACCAGGAATTAACGTAGTCCTCGATCGCGTTGAAACGTTCCTCGGTTCTTTCTTTCCGGAAGATCCGTCTTTTCTCATTTGCTAATAGGGCGCTTGGCGCCCGTGAAGGAGTTGTATATGTATAAGACGATAGTCGCCCTGTTGGGGCTTGGCTGTCTGGCGGCCGTGCTGGCCGGTTGTTTTGATCCCGCTCTGGCGGATATATCTCAGGCGGAACCGGTTGCCGGTTCCGAACCCTTTACCCTCACCGTCCAGGTAGGGGAACCGGACGCCCGTTCCATAGCCGGACCCACCGCGAACCGGATACGGGATACCGGGAAGGGAACCCGGAACTACATCCAGGTTATCGTACTGGACAGCGGCGGGAAGGTAGCGGCCGTCAGCGATTACCGGGATGACGGCTCAGGAAGCGGAAATCTCGTCATCTGGGGGCTGAACTATGGGCAGTCCTACCGCTTCCTGGTGTTGATGGGCCATTGGCAGCGGGATTTTCGTCAGGGGGCGATGCCCTACCGGTATTATGAGGACCGGCTTCCTACCCTGTTGATGTCCGGGATGACGACCGCGACGCCAACTGCGGAGGCTTCTACCATTCTCGTAGAGATGTACTCCCTGGGGGTGGACACGGCTTTTGAGAGCGGTGATAGGGTCATCGAGCCGGAGGTGACGGCGGGGAAGCCCGAAAGGGTGGTGCTGCCGCCGGGGGACTGGACGGTAAAATGGCGGTTCAAAGGGACGGGGTTTCTCAACCTGATAAAGGCAGCGAATGAGAACGCCGGTGCCGGTACGATGGGGAAGGTGTTCACGATCAAGTCTCCTGTGGGGACGGCAGGCGCGGCCCCCTTGGCAGGTACGGTGCGTGACGCGAGCGGAATGAAGGGAGAGAAATGGGAATGGGCGCTTGCCCTGGATATAGGGGATTATACCGGAACGAGCGGTCGGGAAGGCTGGGTGAACTTCAATCTGGAGTATCTGCCGTTTAAAGAGAAGGACCGGAGCATGGCGGACAGGATGCTGCCGGCGTGGATCATTCGGAACGGGATAAACGACGCGGCGCAGGATACGGGCACGGATTTCTCGATCGGCGCGGACTGGAGGGACGGGAACGCCAACGGGAACGGGGCGGTGGCGTTTACGGTGGCGGAAAAGGTCAACGAGATTGTCCTGTACAAGACCTTGTACGTCTCGTCAAAGGGCGCTGATACCAATGAGGGGACCAAAGACGCACCCATCTCGACGGTACAAACGGCGCTGAAGAAAGCCGCCGCCGCCTACGCCGTTTCCTGGCCGGACAAAGGGAAGCGCGAGCGTGAAGCCCATGCCGCAATCATTATTCTGGACGAGGTGAAGGTAGCGGAAAAACTTGTCATCGGAGAGGACCATCCGCCGATATTCCTCTCCGCTGCCCCCGGGTATCCCGATCCCAAGGGGAAGCTCCAGGCAACGGAGGCTATAGGGGACGGTAATACCCTGTTGACCGTACAGAACGGCGCCCGCCTCACCCTGGACGGGGGCCTTATCCTCTCGGGGCTTATCGGTACGGGCAGGAGCGTCAGGGGGGTCCGGGTGGATGGCGCCGGGGTCTTTACCATGAATAGCGGGGAAATATCCGGCTCGTCCGCCAGCGTCGGCAACGGGGTGTATATAACCACCGACGGAACCTTTATCATAAACGGCGGGAGAGTAATCGGTAATAGCGGCGGCCACGGCGGCGGGGTGGCTTTACGCAACTCGGGAACCTTTATCATGAACGGTGGGGAAATATCCGGCAATTTCGCCTATTCGAGCGGCGGGGTGCATTTAGAGGGCGGAACCTCTATCATGAACGGCGGAAAAATATACGGCAATTCCACCGATACGACCGCCGGCGGGGTGTCCCTCTCCAACGGGACCGGGGTGTACCGCGACGGCGGGATCTTTACCATGAACGGCGGGGCAATATTCTCCAATTTCGCGAGCATGTCGGGCGGCGGGGTGTACCTCACCAAAGGGAGCTTTATCATGAAGGGCGGGGAAATATCCAACAATGCCGCTGTCGGCTACAGTGACGCCAGCGGCGGCGGGGTGTACGTAAGCGGCAAAGCTTCCTTTATCATGAAGGGTGGGAAAGTATTGGGTAATCGCGCCACCGCACTGGGCGGCGGGGTATATCTCCCCGATTCCACCAGCTCATTTACCAAAGAGTCTAAGGGCATCATTTATGGGCCCAACGCAGACGATGTGTTGAAAAACACCGCCGGCAGAGGCGGCCACGCGGTCGGCGGCTTCCGAAGACGCGACACCACCGCCGGCGAGGGCGTTACGCTGGACAGCGCCCTCGACGACGGCTGGAACTAAGAACTCCCGTTAACCGGAGGATTCCCAACCCCATGTGGGTCAAGCGGACCTCCGGTCTGCGGACAAAAGATCCGAACCGGTTCCCCGCTATAATATCTGCAGCAGGATACTCGAGAGGATGAGGATAAAGGCCCCTCCGATCCGGGAAGAAATCTGGGCAAAGGGCATCAGTTCCATGCGTTCCGCGGCGGACAGGACCGCCACGTCCCCGGTTCCCCCCATGTTGGACATACAGAGCCCCGCGGTGATCGCCGAGTCGATGGGATAGAAGCCCACGAGGCGGCCGACGAAACCGGCCCCCAGGACGGCCCCGGCCACGGTGACGAAAACCAGCAGGAGGTACTGGACGGAGAATGCCTGGGCGATTTGTTCAAGGTTGGTGTAGGAGATCCCGATGCCCACCAGGAGCACCCCGGTGAGGTTGTTCATCACAAACTGGAACCACTGGTAGCAGCAGATCTCGAATTTCTGGGGGAAAAGCCCCAGGGCCTTCACCGCGGCCACGGAAATGATCATCCAGGCGTAGCTGTGAACGGCGGGGATGAACTTGTTGACAATCGCGCCGAAGGCAAAGAAGGTCGTGGCGATGAGGAGCCCCGCCCCCATCTGTACCAGGCTGATGGTGTCCCGGGCCTTCCGGTATTCGGGCGTAATATTCAATTCCGAGGCGGCCTCCGCGCCCTTCACCCGCATGAGCTGGGCTTGGGAGCCGGCCCCCCCGGTGAGGTTGGTTTTTACCTTCCCCAGCCGGTTGAGGAGGCCCCCGGCGACGATGGAAAGGGCGTTTCCCAGGGCGACCGCGGGGATCATGATGTTGATCATTTCCGCCGGGTCCCTTCCCAGGGTTTCGCCGAAGATCCTGGACAGGGGTACCGCCCCGGCGCCCATACCGCCTCCCATGATCGGGATGGTGATATAGAGAATCGCCTCCCTCCAGCCGTATCCGCTGACGACCCCCACAATCCCCGCCAGGATGATGGCGGCGACGAGCCCTCCGCCGATGGCCGGAAGGTAGCGGACCGCCGCCCGGATCAGGAGCTTTCGGTTCATCCCCATGATGGACCCGGTGATGAGGGAGGCGATATAGAAGTCCAGGAAGCCCTCCGCTACCTCGAAACTGTCCATGATCTTGATGGCCCCCTCGGGCAGGAGTTTGAAGGTGTTCAATGTCGCGGAGCCGAAGATGATGACAATGGCGCCTCCGCCGAGAAAGGTGTTTATAATGGGCACTTTATCCCCGATCAGGCCGAAAACCGTCCCGATGACGATCATCAGGGGGAACGCCCCAATCATGCCCTTGGGCAGTTTTCCCAGGTAAACCGCGGCAAGAACTACCACCGCAAAGATGATAAAGAAATACCAAGGCATACCGTAAAGCTGAAATGGGGTTTTTTCCTGACGAATCCCCGCATTTCCTGACTCAATACTCATAAGAGCCTCCTCATAAAAGATGGTATCATTATACCATATTTTCGAAAAAAAACCTATCATGCCGCATTTTTTTTGACAAAAAACGTCAATTTTTTGCCCGTTTTCAAGCGGGTGCGGGCCAC
>JAITRV010000145.1 GCA_031288215.1 Spirochaetaceae bacterium
AATCAGGGCCCCGCTCTTGGCATCCCGCCGCTCCCGGGCAGGGAGCCTCAGGCGGAGCAGGCTCCCCGGCCCCCAGAGGGCCGCCTCCTCCCGCCGGCCCGTGACCAGGACCAGCCCCCGGGCCGAACAGCCGTAGCGGGCGAACCGAAGGTCCGATGCCCTTTCGCCCGGCAGGGGGAAGGCGTCGGAGATGACCCGGACCAGGAGGCTGCCTTCGGCGGCCGGGGCTTCCGCGGCGGGGCAGCCGGGCGCTCCGGAAGGGCCTGCCAGGAGGAAGCTCAGGACGGCCCGCTCCTTGGGGAGGGCCGCTTCGGCGGAGAGCCGGTGCAGTTCCCGGGGGGCGTCGGCGGTTTCAAAGGCAAAGTGGCACCACCGCCCCTTCCGGCCCCCGGGCAAAAGCCCCCCGGGAAAGGGGCAGGGGCCGCGGTGGGGACAGGGCGCGCGGGGAGGGCGGCCCCGGGCATCCAGGGCCGTCCGGAGGGCCGCGATAAATTCGGCGGACCGGGGAACGCCGGGCTCGACCACCAGGACGGCCCCTTCCCCGGGCCCCGCCAGGGCCGAGAGGAGGCGGGCCTGCTTTTCCGCCTCGGGGCCCAGGGGACCCCGGGGGGTCAGGACTTCGTTGTAGAGATTCACCGCGCTCACCAGGGCCGCCGGGGCGCCCCGCACCGGTTCCCCCAGGGAGGCCCGGATGAGCTTGACGGTCCAGGGGCTGTCCGCCCCGGCCAGGGCGGTGAAGAGCCGTTTCCCCGCCTCCAGGGCCGCGCCGGTACGGTCCAGGCAGCGGAATTCCAGCCTCAATGCCCGCAGTTCCGGCCGGCACAGCCAGAGGGCCAGGGGAAAGGTGAGGGGGCCGGAGCCCAGGTCGGTGAGGGCGGCCCCGTCGGACAGGGGCAGGTCCAGGGCCGGAAGCAGCCGGCAAAGGCGGTAGGCGTTCCAGGGAAGAAAGTACCGGAGGTAGGCGGAGAGGAGGCCGGGCTTCCCCAGGTAGCCCAGTTCCCGTTCCCCCCGTTCCCGGGTGAGGAGCCGGGACAGCTCCCCCACTTCGGCGGCCAACACCCGCCCGCGGAACCGGCGGGGCAGCGGAAAGGTTTCATCAATAAGCCGAAGCAGCCGCCCCAGGGCCAAAGAGGGCAGGGGGGCTTCGCCTGCCTCCGGCGGAGCCCGCTCCGATAGCGCCGGAGCCGCCCTCCCTGCGGCCGCCCCGTTCGCTTCGAAAGAAGCCTCGCCGGGGCTTGCGGGTCGTTGCGTCACTGCTTTCATTCAGGAACCCCGGGAGCCGGGGAATCTTCGCGCGGGGGCGTCCGCTCCGATGGCGGCGGAGATGCGGCCCTGCCTGCCGCCGCCCCGTTCGCTTCGAGGGAAGCCCTCCGGGGGCCGAAGTAGAGTTCTACGAGGTCTGAGCGGAGGGCGTCGATGTGGGCCCGCAGGTCCGGGGCATGGCCGGTCATTTCCCGGATCAGCTCTTCCCGGGCCCCTTCGATGGTGAAATGGCGTTCATAGAGGAGGTACTTCAGCCGGAGGAGGAGCCGCAGGTCCCGCTTGGAGTAGAGCCGGCGGCCCGAGGCGTCCTTTTGCGGCCGGATCAGGGGGATTTCCCGTTCCCAGTAGCGGATCACGTGGGCCTTGAGGCCTAACAGGGCCTCCACATCCCCTATGCCGTAGGACGTCATACCTTTAATCCTGCCGGGGCCCCCGATGGGGGCTGCCGGCGATCCGGGGCCGGGCCTTCCCCGAAGGGCGAAGCTCTATCCCCAGGGGAATCAGGGAAAAGCCCAGATCCCGGCGGATCCGGTTCCGAAGGTAGGAGAGGTAAGCCTCGCTCACCGCCTGGGGCCGGGACACGAAGAAGATGAATTTCACGGGGTTGTCCGACACCTGGACCGCGTATTTCACCTTAAACCGGGTCCGGGGCCCGATGGGGGGCGGGTATTCCTGGAGCCACCGTTCCAGGGCCTGGTTCAGGGGGGCCGTCTCGACCCGGCGGGTGAGCTGGGCGTACAGCCGTTGGGCGGTTTTCAGCAGGACCTCCACCCCGGTCCCGTCCAGAGCGCAGAGGGGGACGATGGGGGCGTACTCCATCTGGGGAAAGAGGAAGCGGATCCGGTCCGTGGCCGCGGCGAGGGCGTTTTTGAGCTGGGGCATGGTATCCCACTTGTTCAGGGCCAGGATCAGGGCCCGGCCCTTTTCGTGGGCCAGGGCGGCGATCTTCTTGTCCTGATCCGAAAGCCCCTCCTGGGCGTCCACCAGGAGGATCACCACATCCGCCTCGTCCATGGTCTTGATGGCCCGGTTCACCGAATAGTATTCGATATTTTCGGTAACCTTGGATTTACGCCGGATCCCCGCGGTATCCATCACCTGAAAGGGCCGGTTTTTATAGAAGAATTCCCCCTCCACCACATCCCGGGTGGTGCCGGGAATGTCGCTCACGATGGAGGCGGCGCTGGCGGTAAGCCGGTTCGACAGGGTGGACTTCCCCGTATTGGGCTTGCCCACCAGGGCGATCCGGATGGGCCGCCCTTCGCCGTCGTCCAGTTCCACCCGGGAAAAGTCCAGCCGGGCGACGATGGCCTCCTCCAATTCCCCCACATTGTCCCCGTGCTCCGCGGAGATCGGGTATACCCGGTCAAAGCCGTAGGAGAGGAGGTTCCAGGACTCCGCCTCCCGGCGGCCCCCCTCGGTCTTGTTCACCGCTACCAGCAGCCGGCCGGCCAGGGGCCGCAACAGGCGGATAAATTCCTCATCCTCGGCGCTTACTTCCCCCGCTTCCAGAATGAGGACCACCAGGTCCGCCTCCTCCAGGGTTTGCAGGGTCCGCTCCACCACCAGGTCGTCGAGGCCCTCCGGGGAACCCCCGGGGCCTCCCGGGGCCTCCCGGTCCAGCTTGAATCCCCCGGTGTCGACGAGCCGCAGGGGCTTCCCCGCGATAAAGGCGTCCGCGGCCACCGGGTCCCGGGTAACCCCCGGGGTGGGGTCCGTGATGGCCCGGCGGCGGCGCAGCAGCCGGTTGAAGAGGGTCGATTTCCCCACATTGGGCCGGCCCGCTAAAACAACCACGGGAAGGTTCCGGTATTTGAAATCGGCGTTAAATAGCATATATTCCTCCGGGGATACCATGCGCGGGGCCCTCAATCATCGGGAAAGAAGCGGTTCATCCAGGCCTCCACCAGGGCGCTCACCTGGTGATAGGAGGAACATTGTAGGGCCTCTTCCGTCAGGGCCCGGCAGTTTTCCAGGGCGGCCCCCCGGATGATCCGTTTGACCAGGGGGATGGACGCGGCGGTCATGCTGAATTCGTCCAGCCCCAGGCCGAGGAGCAGGGCCGTGGCGGCGGTATCCCCCGCCAGTTCCCCGCACATGGCCACCGGGATGCCCTTTTCGTGGGCCGTGTCGATGATCCCCTTGAGAAGCCGGAGGACCGCCGGGTGGGTGGGCTGGGCCAGGTAGCTGACCCGCTCATTCCCCCGGTCCACCGCCAGGGTATACTGGATAAGATCGTTGGTCCCGATGGAAAAAAAGTCCGATTTTTCCGCCAGGATGTCCGCGGTCATCGCCGCGGAGGGGATCTCGATCATGGTTCCCGCCTTGATATCCGGGGCATAAGCCTGACCCCGCCGCCGGCATTCCCCCTTGGCCTCCTCCAGGATGTCCAGGGCCTGCTCCAGTTCCTCAATCCCGGAGATCATGGGGAACATGATCGCCACGTTGCCGTATACGCTGGCGCGGAGTATGGCCCGAAGCTGGGTCTTGAAGAGTTCCGGCAGGGAAAGGCAGAACCGTATGGCCCGCCAGCCCAGGAGGGGGTTCTTCTCGTCGGCGCTCTGGAATTCGGGGAGCAGCTTGTCCCCCCCCACATCCAGGGTCCTGATAGTTACCGGACGGCCCTCCATGGTCTTGACCACCTGGCTGTAGGCGCGGAACTGGGTTTCTTCATCCGCAACCTCCTCCGGATTGAGGAAGAGGAATTCCGACCGGTAGAGCCCTATCCCCTCCGCCCCGAAGCGCCGGGCCTGTTCCGACTCACCGGGGGTCTCGATGTTGGCTTTTATGCGGAAGCGGCAGCCGTCGGTGGTTTCCGCGGGCAGGGCGGTCTGGGCGAGGAGGCCGTCAAACATCGCATGGTACTGATGAATGGCCTGCTCGTATTGGAAAAGGTTCTTTTCATCGGGGTTGATCAGCACCACGCCGTCGGCGCCGTTTACCACCAGCAGGTCTCCCGTCTTGATCTCCCGGGTGGCGGTGGAAAGCCCCAGCACCGCGGGAATCTCAAAGGCCCGGGCGAGGATCGCCGTATGGGACGTGCGGCTCCCCATATCCATCACCAGGCCCAGGACCCGTTCCTTGTTCATGGCGAGGGCCTCCGAGGGCAGGAGATCGTGGACCACCAGGATCACGTCTTCCTCAAGATCCGCCAGGGAAAATTTCGTGATGGAGAGGAGTTTGGTCAAAATCCGCCCGGAAACATCGGAAATATCCGCGGCCCGTTCCCGCAGGTAGGAATCCGTGGAGGCGGCGAGCTTCCGGATGAGATCATCGGAAATTTTCCGAACCGCCCACTCCGCGTTTATCAGGTCCGTTTCCAGCCGCTTCAGGATTTGGTCGGTAAAATCGTCGTCCTCCATCATCATGAGGTGGGTCTCAAAAATGGCGGCCTGCTCCTTGCTCATCTCCCGGACCGCCCGGTCGTTCAGGGCCTTCAGTTCCCGGGCCGCCTCCTCAATCGCCCCCAAAAGCCGCCGCCGTTCCCCCCCAACCTGGTCTTTCCCTATGGTATTCCGGGGGATCTCGGGAAAATTATCCTCCAAATACAGAAAGGCCCTGCCAAAAACGATCCCCGAAGATGCGGGAATACCGGTCAATTTTTTCATTAGAGTAATAATACTCTAAAAGAGGAATTTAGTCAAAGGTATCAGGCCCCTTTTTCGGCGCGGCGGGGCGCCCACGCCTCAGTCCACCTTGAACACCGACACCTCCCGGACCAGTATGTCGATGTTTTCCTTGTTCTGGCCGCTGATCGTATTAACCCTGGTTACCGCCACGTTGATCTGGTCCGCACCGGCGGCCATCTCGTTCATCCCGTTCTTTATCTCCTGGGTCGTCATCTCCAGGTTTTTGCTCTCCTGGATGATCTGGCGGCTTCCCTCAAGCATCCGCGTGGAACTGCTCTTGACGAGCTGCGTCGCTTCATTTAAATGCCCGATGGCTTCCAGGATCTGCTTGCTCCCCGTCCCCTGCTCCTCCATGGCGCAACGGATGTCTTCTTCCTGCTCCGATACGGTCCTCACCCCGCGGTCTATGGCCTCAAACTTGTTCAACACCGTCTCGGTAGATGTGGTGATCTTGTCGATGGAATCCTTTATTTTTTTCAACACTGCGGTAATGATTTTTGACTGTTTGCCGGAATTCTCCGCCAGTTTCCGTATCTCGTCGGCCACCACCGCGAAGCCCTTCCCCGCTTCCCCGGCGTGGGCCGCTTCGATGGCGGCGTTCATCGACAGGAGGTTCGTCTGGCTGGCGATGTTTTCCATTACCGCGTTGATCTCCAAAAGGCCCTCGGACTCCCGGGCTATCCCCTGAATGTCCGCGGCCACGTCCTGCAGGCCCGTGCGTCCCACTTCGGAAGCTTCGATAAGGTCCTTCACGTTATCGCCGTTTTTGACGAGGGTCTGGGTGACGGACTGGATATTGGCGAGCATTTCTTCGATAGCCGAGGATGACTGGGCAACGCTGGAACTTTGACGGTCTACATGGCCTGAAAGTTTATCGATGTTGACGATGATCTTTTCCAGGGTCGCGTTAAAGTACCGGGCGAGGTCCCCGATTTCGTCTTTTGACTGGACATCGACGGTTCTCGTCAGATCCCCCTCGCCTTCGGAGATGTCCTTGAGGGTCACGGCCACGTTGACAATAGGCTTGGCGATGCTGCCGGCGACAAAGAAGATGATCACCGACATGACCACAAGGGCCACCACGGTGGTGATAACGGTATAGACGATCATC